>JBBQOA010000137.1:0-9282 GCA_038330465.1 Pyrinomonadales bacterium | reverse complement strand
ATAAAATTTTAGAAAAAGTCTTTTGCAACATAATCTTAATTTAAAAAAACTATTCAAATCTAACTGAAACCAATTTTGAAACGCCCGCTTCCTGCATCGTTACGCCGTAAAGTGCGCGTGCTGCTTCCATCGTCCGCTTGTTGTGTGTGATGACGATAAACTGTGTCTTTTCAGCCATTACCGCGATCTTGTCGACAAATCTGCCGACGTTTGCATCATCGAGCGGCGCGTCAACTTCGTCCAAAATGCAAAACGGCGACGGGCGATATTTGAAAATCGCCATGACAAGCGCGATCGCCGTCATCGCTTTTTCGCCGCCCGAAAGCAGCAAAATATTCTGCAGACGCTTGCCCGGCGGTTGGGCGACGACCTCGATTCCGGCTTCGAGAACGTCTTCGGCTTCGAGCAAAGTCATTTCGCCGCGTCCGCCGCCGAAAAGTTCCTGAAAAAACTCGACAAAATTCGCGTTGATCGCCGTAAAAGCTTCTTTGAAACGTTCGCGGGAACGCTCCTTAATCTCGCGCAATGCTTCTTCCGCCGCCGCGATGCTGTCGATAATGTCCTGCCGCTGCGATGTCAGAAACAAAAGTCTTTCTTCCGATTCGGCAAGTTCTTCGAGCGCGAGCATATTGATCGCCCCGAAATTTTCAAGTTTTTCGCGCAGATCGTCAGCTCGTTCACGCGCCGTTTCCAAATCGAAACCTTCCGTTATTTCTTCCGTTTCAACCAATTCGACGAGCGACAGATTCAATTCGTGCGAACAATTTTCGTTGACGCTGCGAAGTTTGGTCATCGCCTCGGTCTGCCGGATTTCAAGCGCGGCGCGTTCGTTGCGCGCTTCCGCCGAATTTTTATTGAGTTCGGCAAGCATCGAGCTCATCGCATCCGCTGTTTCACGCGCGTTTTTAAGATGCGCGGTCGCCAAGATAAGTTCGTTTTGCTCCGCCTCTTGATCGCTTGCGGCAACCGAAATTTTCTCTTCGATCTCGGCGACCGAGGCGGCTAAAGCCTTTTGTTTTCCTTCTGTTTCGAGGATTTCGAGATTTTGCCGTGCCTGCCGTGAATCGAGTTCTTTAAATTCATTTTCAACGCGCCGCAGAGCATTTTGCGCCGAACGCCGACGTTCTTCGCTCGTTGCGGCGAGTGTTCGTTTTTCGTTCAAAACGGCATTTTCGGCTTCGGTCTTTGTCCGCGCGTCATTTAATTGCTGCGAAATTTTCGCCAGTTTTTCCGATGCTGAAAGCCGCGCTTTTTCGGCTTTTTCGGCGTTGATCCGCGTTTCCTTCTGTTTTGAATGGATTTCGCCGAGTTCCGTGTCGATCTGCGTTATTTCATCGGCGACGACCTTTTTATGTCGTTCGGCTCGTTCGGTTTCGGCGCGCGCCGATTTTTCCTGAATTTCAAGCCCCAGCAAATCGCGTTCGACCTGCACGATAAACGATTGTAGATCAACGATCTGTCCTTCTTTTTCGGCGAGATTCGCGCGCGCTTTGGCGGTTTCTTTCTCGGCTTTTTCGATTTCCTTGCCCGAAATGCCGATCGCCGCTGCGAGCTCGCGCAATTCACGTTTAAAAGCCAAAAGCGACGAATTTTTCTCGTTCGCGTTTGCCTTTCCGCTGACAAAAAGTTTGCCGCCGAAAACAAAATCGCCTTCCGCATCGATCAAATTTTTATTGGATGCAGCGTTTGCTTCGGTTGGATTTTCGGCAAATTCCAAAGCCATTTCACGCGGAAAAACTTCCGCTAAAACTTTTGCAAAATCTTCCGAAACACCAATTAGATTTTGGATTTTGGATTGCGGATTTTGGATCGCTTTTTTAACTGAAACTTGGAATCTGGAACTTGGAACGACAAGCACGGCGATTCGTCCGAGATTTGATTTCTTTAAGTATTCGACGGTTTTTTGCGCGTCCGTTTCCGTTTCGACCAAAACCGTCTGCAAAAATGCGCCGAAAAGATTTTCGACCGCTTTTTCCGCCGTTTCCTCAACGGTCAATCGATCCGCCAAAGTGCCCAAGAATTTGACGCCGATCTTTGCTTGTTCGGCAAAAAGTTTCTGCACCGAAGGCGCGTAAACGGCGCGTTTTTCGTCGAGTTCCTGCAAAGTTTCGAGCCGGTTTTTCTTGCGCGAAAATTCGTTTTGCAATTCTCTTAAGGATTTTTCCGCCGTTTGCAAAATGCTTCGCGCGGCGCCCGATTCGACCAGGATCTTCTGTTTTTCTTGGTGCAGACTTTTGAGTTTCTCGCGCTTTTCGCGAAGATTTTGTTCGAGTTTGACGGCTTCGGCGGCGTGTTCGGCGTGTGTTTCTTCGGCGCGGATTCGTTCGCGGCGCAAACCTTCGGCGCGTTCTTTTAATCTTTCGAGATTGTTTTCGAGCTGGCGTTCGATCTCCGCGAAACGCTCGACCGCCGCCGTGTGCTGCAAAAGCGCGCCGCGCGTGGTTTCGAGTTCGGTTTCGATGCGGCGTAATTCCTGCAGTTTCGATTGGTATTTTTTCTCGGCGGCTTGAAATTCCAGAACGTTTTTTCCGGCTTCCGTGAGTTCTTTTTGTTCGTCTTTTTTGAGCCGTTCGATCTCCGCGTTGAAAAGTTTCAAACGCTGCGCAGTCGCTTCGGTTTCGCCTTTTAGAATGCCGAATCGAATTTTCAAAGCTTCGATCTGTTCCTGCCGATAAGTTTTTTCACGCGCATTGCGGTCTCTGACAAGCACGTTTTCAGAGTGACGGGCGCGAATTTCGGCAAGATGTTCTTCCGCTTCACGCGCTTTTTGCGTCGCTTCGCGGAAAGCTTCGTCCTTTTCGGCAACGCGGGCGAAAATTGCCCGCTCCGTTTTGACGGCTGCGGTCAATTTATCTTCGAGTTCATTGACTAATTCGGTCAAATATCTGCCTTCGGCGGTGAACAGATTTTTCAAAAGAACCCGAAATTCTTCGCGTAAGACCTTGTAGCGGCGCGTTTTAGCGGCTTGGCGGCGGAGCGCGTTCGCCTGTTTGTCGATTTCGGAAACAATGTCGGAAATTCTGCCTAAATTCGTTTTTGCCGATTCCAGACGCGCTTCGGCGGCGCGCTGACGCGTCCGGAATTTGCTGATTCCGGCGGCTTCTTCGATCAAACCGCGCCGGTCGGAAGGTTTTGCCGAAAGGATCTGACCGATCCGACCTTGTTCGATGATCGCGTAATGAGAACCGCTCAAACCCGTTCCGGCAAACAGATCTTGAATATCGCGCAGACGACAAGTTTTACCGTTCAGTTGATATTCGCTTTCGCCCGAAAGATACAGACGGCGCGTGACGGAAATCGCTTCGCCGGGCGCAAAATCGAGCGCGAACGAGCGCGGTCGCCAATGTCGTGTCGATTTTGTTTTCTTTTCAACTATCTGAACCGAACCGACCTGCGCGGCTTGGGCTTTTTCCAGTTCGATCTCTTCGGGATGAAATCCGTTGGTCGCGTTTTCGGTTTCCATCGCCGCACTTTCGCCTGTTTCTTCGGGCGCGTCAAAATCGTCAACCTGAATCGCGTTTTCGTCCAGATCGCTCAAGGCTTCGTCAATATCGCTCAGATCTTCTTCGTCCGCGGCGAACATCGATTCTTCGTCGCGCACCAGATGCAGGACGACTTCCGCCATGCCTGACGGTTTGCGTTTGCTCGTCCCTTGAAAAACGACGTCCTTCATTTCCGCGCCGCGCAATTGTTTGGCGCGCTGTTCGCCTAAAACCCACGCGATACTTTCAGAAACATTTGATTTTCCGCAACCGTTGGGACCGACCACGGCGGTGATTCCGTTACCTGTGAAAACGATTTCCGTGTAATCCGCAAAGGATTTGAAGCCTGTAATTTCGAGACGTTGAAGTTTGAACATTGTATAGTGCTTTCGGGTCGAGTTAGCACTATATTTTGTTGGTTTCGCGGGCGCAAGTCAAATGAAAAGAAAAAAGTGAAAAGATAAAAAGGTGAAAAAGTTTGTTGAGCTTTTAACTCAAACTTTTTCACCTTTTCACCTTATATCGTGTTTTCACTTTAGAAATCTTCGTCGCGCAGGTTTCGCAAGCCTTGTTTTTCGGCGCGTTCGTTGTCGAGATCAGTGAGCACGTCGAGCAGGAAATTGGTGTTGCTCGAAATGCTGATGACGACGGGAAATTCAAATTCGGAGGTCGAAAATTCAAATGTTCCGCTGTTGATCTCGATGATCTGCCGAAAAGCGACGACGCCGTTGTTTCCGTTGCATTCGGCATCAACGATCTTGCCTTCATTAAACGAAACACTGGCGAGGTGAAGGTCGGATTTGAGAACGAGCAAGCCCGTCATTTTCGCGCTTTCGGTGACCTGCACGGCGTCGAAAATACTGACGTAAGCGAGATTTCCGGCGAAAGTTACGTCGGTGCGCACTTTTTGCGGCGTTTTGTCGCGGGTTTGGGCAAAATCCGGACGGCGTGCGCGGCGAATCGCTTCGAGTCCGGGCGCGACGGAAATTCGCGGGTCAAGCAGTTTAGCTTCCTGCAGGCGATCATAGGCGAGATCGAAATCTTCGCGTCCGATGTACAGATTGACGAGCGCGAGACATTGCCGCGCTGCTTCGTCCAGATTTTTTTGCGTGATGCAAATATCGCGCATTTTTTCGCGCAGTGAGATCGAGCGCGGACTGCGTTCGATCGAGCTGTGGAGAAGCTGAAAGGCTTTATCGGGCGAACGGTATTTGACGAAAAGGTCGGCATCGAGCAAAACCGATTCGATCGAAACTTCGCTGACGGGAACGGACGGATTATCTAAAACTTGAGTCATAACTATTTCATCGAACAACTTTGTTCAACATTTTAAAACTATCATATTGTTCAATCAAAAGTCACCAAAATTTTGGTACGGACAAAAGAAAAAAAACGGGATCGTCTTTTGAAAAAAACGATCCCGTTCAGAATTAACCTGAAAACAAATTAAAAATCGAACCGCACGCCAAGCCGGATTTGTCTTTGGCGAAATGTCCGACTCGGAACTAAAAAGTTCGTCGCGGTATAGTTGATAAAAGCCGCACCGAAGTTGAAAACCGCCGCATTCAGAATGTTATCAAACTGAATAACCGGACGCAGCCGCATTTTTTCGCCGATCTTGAACTCTCTGGAAACATTGAGATCAAACGTGAAAAATGCCGGTCCGTGACCGCTGTTGCGCGGCAGATTGCCGCCTTTCGAGCCGATCGTCGGTAATGAAAACTGGTCAAATAACGCCTGCGGGAATGACGAATTCGGTCCGCGCCAGACAATATCGGAAATATTACCCGTAAAGTTCGGGCGGTCGGTTCCGAGATCGTCGAGATTTCGGTCGCTTCCGCCGCTTCCGACATTAAACGGAGCTGAGCTTCCGGCGCGGAAAAGCGGTGAAAATCTTAATTTTCCGAGCCAAAAAGGCGTATCGAATGAGCCTGAAAACGCAATCCGATGCCGGCGATCCTGAATGGTTCGCGTATATTCACTCGCAAAATCGCCGTTGACCTGCGCATTCGCCGTATTATTCAAACCATCGTCTTTGGTTGAAGACAACGTGTAATTGAAACGGAAATTTCCGCCGAAACCGTTGCCCCATTTTCGGTAGCGCGAGCGAAGTTCGAGAATCAATCCCTGATAAAAGGCTTTACCGATCGGACTAATCCGTGATTTTTCTTCAAAGTTCTGGTCGGGTCTGAAGCGCGCAATCGCGGCTAAAGCAATGCCGATCGCGCCGCCGATCGAGTTTGTCGAAGAGCCCGTGACGGCAGTGCTCGGTGAAGTTGTGGTGGTGCTGGTCGAATTCAGATTGACATAACAATTGGTGGTCGCAGTTGTCGGGCAGCTTGTCGTGTTGGTCGGCAACTGTGTCGGCGCTTGGCTGGTCGGATTCCCCAGATAAAACTGATATGTTCTGATGGTTCCGTTCGCGTTTGTAAAAACATACGGATTTGCCAACAAATAAGCCGTCCAATCGGCAAAACCGCTCGGCAGAACAGGAATATTGATATTTCGATCGCGCCAGAGGCGGATCGTTTTGTTCCACGTATAATTTGCCTCAAAAACCCAGCCTTTGAAGAGTTCGCGTTCAAAACCGACATTAAACTGGTAGCTTTCGGGAATTTTCAATGTCGGATCGATCGACCTGAGCGGGTTTCCGCCGCTGCCCTGATTAATGATAAATCCCGTATTGCTGTTGCAGGGAGTGGTATAGGTGTGAGTTGCACAAACATTGCTGACAAGTGTGTGCAATTGCGCTTCGGAAGTAAAAGAATTTGGAAATTGCTGGGCAATCGCGGTCAGTACATCCAACCGGCGCGGATCGGTTGCGCCGGTTCCGATGGCACTGGTGTCGAACGGCATAATGCCGTTGACATTCTGGATAAAATCGGCAATTGTCCGAAGCAATGTGCGGTTGTAGAAAATGCCGCCGCCAAATCGGATCACACCTTTTCGTTTTTTGAAAGGACTCCACGCAATTCCGAGGCGCGGTCCAAAATTGTTCGTGTCGTCAACGCTCGTTTCGCGTTCATACCGGAGTCCGAAACTCAGCGTCAGATTTTCTTTTAATTTGAGTTCGTCATTAAAGAAAATGCCCCAGTAAGTATTTTTGACATCCGAACCGGTTCCGAAATTCAGACGGAATCTCGATAAAGTATTCTGCTGAAAAGTTCCCATATTGGCAAAACTGAAAGTGCCGGTCGCATCACTCAACTCTTTTGCCTTTGAACGGATGGTTTGAATATCGGCGCCGAACTTAAATGTATTAGTGCCGATCACGTAGGTCAGAGAATCTTGAAACTGGAAGCGGGTTTCGCGGCGGTTTTGCGGGAATGTGTCGCTGTTTCCGCCGGACGCGGTCGAATTGCCGACGATCAAAGTTTGACTGCCGCCGGTTTCAGGGTTTCGATAACCGATCAACACAACCGGAACATCGGGCGTATCGGTTTGATAACTCGGCTCGAAGATCGAGTATTGAAATCGAAACTGATTGACCAATTGTCCGTTGAAAATATGATTATCAGTAAAATTTATGGCATCCGTGTTGGTTGTTTTTGCCTGCAGTGCATCGTCTAAACGCGTTGTCGAAGCGGATGTCGTGCGGCGGTTTTTTCTTCTGCCTAATTGATAACCGACCGTGAAATTGTTTTTCGAGGTGAGATTTTGATCGACTTTCGCTGTAAAAATATGATTTATATTCGGTGACGGGTAAAGTGCCGTATATGGAAGCACCGCAACTGGCGGAGTGCTGTTGGCATCAACACAGGAAGCGACCGGACACGTTCCGTTGCCAGCCGGAAGCGGATAGCGCGAATTTGATCCTGTCGGCACGTATGTATTGATAAAAGTCGTGTCTTGTAAATTGAGGTATTCATATGCGATCGAGAAAAATGTTTTTCTTCGTCCGTTGTAAATTTTCGGTAAAACAACCGGACCGCTTAAGGTAAACCCCGGATTGTATTCGGTGAAAGGCAAGCGCGCGTATCCGCGGCTGTTGTTATACCAAGTGTTCGCATTTAAATTATCATCGCGGAAAAACATAAATGCCCGCCCGCGAAATTTATTCGAGCCGCTTCGGGTTCTGAGATTAATTCGTCCGCCGGAAGCCCGACCGTATTCGGATGAGAATTGATTGGTAATGACCTGAACTTCTTCAACCGTTTCCAAAGACGGTTGAAAGCGGACATTTGCCGAGCGATCATCGTTGTTGTCCAAACCGTCGATCGTGATGTTGTTTGAGTATGAAACTCCGCCTGAAAGGGAAAAATTTCCCTGTTCGGCGGGTGCCGTCGAGTTGGTGACATTTCTATCTTCCGACAAATCCCGGGTGGACAGTGCCTCTTCTGAAGTTCCGCCGAGCGTTAAAACCAAACCGAGCGGGTCGCGTGTGTTATTCGGAATATCCTCGATCTCGCGTTCGGTAATCGTGCCGCCGACAACCGTCCGGGTGATGTCAATAACCGGCTCATTATCGCCTTCGAGTGTGATGATTTGTTCAGCCGAAACTCCGGCGGGCGCGAGATTGAAATCGAGCTGGACATTTTGTCCGGCAATCGTCGTGAGATTCGTTTTTTCCTGGGCGGCAAAGCCCTGCATCGTCGTTTTGAGCGAATAGGTTCCGGGTTCTAGTTCGATAATTCGATACCGACCTTCTTGATTGGCGACGACGGTGCGTTCGACGCCAGTCGTCGCCAAAGTCGCCGTCACGGTCGCGCCGGCGATCGGAGCGTTATTTGAGTCAACAACTTTTCCGCTGATTGTGACATTGTCGAGGTCTTGAGCAAAAGATTGCATGCTGAAAGCAGCAATTGTCAAAAAGACAAAAACAAAAGATAGGGCAAGCCCTTTAAAAACATTATTCATTTTCATTTCTCCTTATGGGTTTGAGGTAGATAAAGCGTTCTCGATTAATTTAATATTACAGATATTATTATCGAATTATATTGATTGAATGAGTCGGATCATCCGTAAAATATAATCCAATATACTTTATGTAAAATTATTCTCGATTAAGTTGAACGAGATATTTTCTATTAAAAATGCGGGTTTGTAAAGGGAAATTAGATTCGAACAGTTTAAATGAATAAAAATTTATTCGTCATCTTCAGTTCTAACTCGTTTGATAGATATATTTAGGCGCGAAATCGGAATTAATGCCTCCGACTGAGAAAAATTTTCGACCTGCGGGGAAAACTCGCCCATATGCGTCCGCAGATGTTCAAAAAATCGTTCGAATTCGTGCTGCATCGCGTCCATTTTTTCGCGCATATTGAGGATAATTTCAACGCCGGCAAGATTGACGCCGAGCTCGCGGGTGAGCGATAAGATGACTTCCAGACGTTCGAGATCGATGTCCGTGTAAAGCCGCGTGTTGCCGACCGAGCGCGACGGTTTTAGCAAACCTTCACGCTCATAAAGCCGCAGAGTTTGCGGATGAATTTCGTAAGTTTCCGCCACTGCGCTGATTGTGTAAGTTTTTGTCTTCTTTTTCATACTTAAAATTCCAGATTCCATTTTCCAACTTTCAAAACAAGAATTGCTTCAATTTGAAGTTTGAAATTTGAAATTTGAAATTACTCTAATCCCATCGCCTTTCGCGGATTTTCAGGGTTTGCTTTTTCAAACTGCCGCAAAACTTCTTTTGTTTCTTCGGAAATAACACGCGGCAATTTGATCTGGACTTCGATGAACTGGTCGCCGCGCAAGGTCGGATTTCTTAAAGAAGGAAATCCGCGTTCCCGAAGTCTGAATTTTTGTCCCGATTCGGTTCCCGCCGGAATTTTCAATTGCGCTTTGCCTTCCACAG
>JBBQOA010000136.1:0-9406 GCA_038330465.1 Pyrinomonadales bacterium | reverse complement strand
AAAATTAGCGGGCAAACAGCGTTTCGGCAATGGTGCGCTCGACAGTTTCGCGCCGGAATCGAGCCCCGTAATCGGCGGTATCAACGCTTACTTATTTCTGGTTGTTGCGGCACCGACGGCGGCAAATGTGACGGTTGGCGGGCGTGTCTTAGCGGCTTCGGGCGAAGGCATTTCACGGGCACGCGTGATGTTGACGGACGGAACCGGGGCAACGCGTTCCGCCCAGACAAATTCGTTTGGCTATTATCAATTCACCGATATTCCGGCGGGTGCAGTTTATGTTTTCAGCGTCAGCCATAAAGGATACTCGTTTACACCGCAAGTTCTAACTGTAAATGAAGCAATCGAAAACTTTAACTTTACGGCGAATCCCTAAAGCCGATTGCGGTCTCTGGTATATTTTGCAATCATTTGCAATCATCAGATAATTTTGTGCGCGTCTTGCAATTCGGGCTATCAGATGACAAAGCGCTGCACGACGATTTCGATGGCGATGGTAAAACTGACATTGCCATTTGGCGACCTTTAACCGGCGAATGGTAGATTTCGAAAAGTTCGAGCGGAATAAACGCGGTTCGATTCGGACTGTCCGGCAACATTCCGGCAAATGGCAATAGTGATAATAACCCTTTTTGATGGAGGAAAGTAATCCCACTACCGAGGGGTCGTTTTTAATCTAGAAAAACAGTTTATTTTTTTTTCGCAAACTTTAAAGTTTACGCCAAAAAATTAAACTGTTTTGTATTTTTATCGAGGTCGATCTACAAACAATTTACTTAACAACGATATTTACCAACCGCTTTGGCACGACGATGATCTTGACGATCTGTTTGCCGCTCGTGTGTTCGACGACCTTCGCGTCAGCGAGCGCCATTGCCTGCAATTCGTCGTTCGTCGCATCGGGCGAGGCGAGCACGCGTGAACGAAGTTTGCCGTTGATCTGGACGGGAATTTCGATCTCGTCGGCTTTTGCCAGTTCCTCGCGAAATTCCGGAAACCGCCCTCCGTTCGCCTGAATTCCCTGCTCATTGCCGACAAGCTGCGCAAATAATTCTTCCGCCGTGTGCGGCGCAAACGGCGCGAGCATCAGGATCAACGCTTCGACCGCTTCACGGATCGCCAAAACGTCGGCGTCGCTCGCCGTTTCGGGTTCGACCTTGAAATCGTAGAGCGCGTTCGAGAGTTCCATCAGCGCGGCGACCGGCGTATTGAACTGCAAGAATTCAAAATTTTCCTCGATCCGCTTGATCGTCTGATGCGTTTTTTGCCGCAATTTACGCGCGTCAGTGCTGCCCGCGTTCGCCGGTGGTTGAATTTTATTCTGTGAAACGTCGGAATTTCGGCTTAAACCATCCGCGACCGCAAATGGTTCTGACAGTCTTACTTGCCATTTATGAACAAACCGCCAGACACGCTGCAAAAAGCGGACGGCGCCTTCGATGCCCGATTCGTTCCAGACGAGTTCATTTTCGACCGGCGCGGCAAACAATATAAATATTCGCGCCGCGTCCGCACCGTAGATCTCGACCATTTCGTCCGGGTCAACGCCATTGCCTTTCGATTTCGACATTCGTTCGATTGCCGTTTTCAGCGTTTTTCCGTCCACCGATTTTGCCGCAAGAATCTTGCCTTTCGCGTCGCGTTCGACCGTCACGCTCGACGGCGGAAAATAGATGCGTTTGCCTTTTCCGTCGGGTTCGTCCGGATTTGGAATTTCATCGAAGAATGTTTCGCCGACGACCATTCCCTGCGTCAGCAACCGCTTTACCGGCTCGTCAAATTTGACCAGACCGATATCGCGCATCACTTTTGTCCAAAAGCGCGTGTAGATCAGATGCATCACGGCGTGATCGTCGCCGCCGATATATTGATCGACCGGCGTCCAATATGCCGCGAGTTCGGGCGCGAACGGCAGTTCGGAATTTTGATTATCCAAATATCGGAAATAATACCAGCACGAATCGACAAACGTGTCCATCGTGTCGGTTTCGCGCTTTGCGGGTTCGCCACAATTCGGGCAAACCGTGTTGACGAATTCGGCAACTTTGGCGAGCGGCGATTCGCCCTTGCCGGTAATTTCCATCTTGTCGGGCAATTCAATCGGCAGATTTTCAAACTTTTCGGGCACGATTCCGCAATGCTCACAATAGACGATCGGAATCGGCGCGCCCCAGAAACGCTGGCGCGAAATTCCCCAATCGCGCAGACGATACGTGGTCGCGCCTTCGCCGAAACCATGCATTTCGGCGTAATGAGTCATTTCTTTTTTCGCGTCGTCCGACGTTTTTAAGTTCCAGTAATCGGAATGCACGAGCACGCCGTATTCGGTAAAAGCCTGTTCTAAAGCGAGCACCTGCATCGTGTGATGTTCGTGCGCGAGATGCGGTTCGGAGATGACCTGCCGGATCGGCAATCCGTATTTATGCGCAAACTCGAAATCGCGTTCGTCGTGCGCCGGCACGCTCATCACCGCGCCGGTACCGTATTCGATCATCACGTAATTGCCGACCCAGACCGGAATTTCTTCTTGACTGAACGGATTGATTGCTTTGAGTCCCGTATCGACGCCTTCTTTTTCGATTTCCGCTTCGTGGTCGGTGACTTTTAATTTATCGGCTTTGATCTTTGCGATCGACGCTTTCGCTTCATCCGAAAAATGCTCGAAATTTGCATCGACGATCGAGTGTTCCGCCGCGACGACGATCGCGTTCGCGCCGTAAATAGTATCGATTCGCGTCGTAAAAACACGGATTTTGTCAGAACCGTCTGCGGTAGCGGATGGTTTAACATCATCATTTACGCTTTCAATTTCCTTGTTCAACAGGTCGCTACCGCTCGCTGTTCTGACAGAAAAATCAACAAACGCGCCTTCCGAACGACCGATCCAATCACGCTGGCGTTTGAGAACCTTTTCCGCCCAGCCCGCTTCGATCTCCGCCATATCGTCGAGTAATTGGTCGGCATACGCGGTCGTTTTCAAAAACCATTGCTCCAGATCCCGCTTCGTGACCGGATTGCCGCAGCGCCAGCACAAACCGCCCGAAGCCTGTTCGTTCGAAAGCACGGCTTGGTCGGTTTCGCACCAATTGACCTGCGTTTTCTTTTTATACGCCAAGTCCATTTCGTACATTTTCAAGAAAAACCACTGATCAAATTTGTAATATTCGGGGCGATGCGCCGCCATTTCGCGCCGCCAATCGTAGCTCAAACCCAAACGCTGTAATTGTCCGCGCATATGATTGATGTTGCTTTCGGTCCAGTCGCGCGGATTGACCTTGCGTTTGATCGCCGCGTCTTCCGCCGGTTGCCCAAAACTGTCCCAGCCGATCGGATGCAGCACATTGAAACCTTTGAGGCGTTTATACCACGCGAGCGCGTCGCCGACCGAATAATTCCGGACGTGTCCCATATGCAGATTGCCCGACGGATACGGCAGCATTTCAAGCTGGTAAAACTTCGGGCGCGCGTCGTCGATTTCGACCTCGAACGCGCCCGTTTCGCGCCAGATGGTCTGCCATTTATCTTCTATTTTCTTTGCAAAATATTTCTCGTCCATAAAATGTTAGTCCAAAGTCCAAAGCCCAAAGTTCAGAGTCTTTCGGTTTGAATAAAAAAAGTAAGTTTAGCGAATAAATGTAAATCTATCCACTTTTGTAATTTTTAATTTTTAATTTGTGATTGGCACGCCGCGTCGTCAAAGTTTCAACGAGCGGCTATCTAAGGGCGAGATTTTTTGGGTAACAGATCATATTGGGATTTTAACGGAAATGTTCTATTCTGTCCAATAAACTTATGCGCCGCGAAATTTCTTCAATTTGTTACACCGCTTTCACAAAATTAGGAACAACATTTTTTTTGGAATTCTTGTACCGATCTCGATAATTTCTTCGTTTGAGTCCGTTGGAAAATTAATAATTCAAATATTGTTTTTTTGCCGCTTTCTTTTTTTATGAATCGTTGGGTTTTGAAATTCAAACAAATTGAAATTAAGCAGATGAGCAAATGTAAAAAGGTATTTTGAAATGTATGAGTCCCGTCTTCAGACGGCAAAACCGCCGCGCTTCGCTGGCGGAAAGCCTGCTAAAGCAGTGACTCAGAACTAAAACAAAATCTCTCATTACTTTTGGTCGAGTGCTTATTAAATTTACGGAAACGAATGCCTTCGGTGAAAAAATTAAATTTATTCCCAAGATACATTTTGTCGCATTTGTCGCATTTTTCGATCATCCGATTGTTGAAGAACTAAACCAATTAATTTGGCTGAATAAATAATTTTTCGTCGATTTTTGCCCTGAAATAAATCTTGTGATATTCTGAAAAAACCATTTGAGGTGAGGAGTTTTACAAATTTTAAGTTTAATGATGAACAAAAAATTTACGCCGACGGTCAAAACTTAGAACAATGAGTTTGCGCTTGACCGTCCGCCCCGATCAACAGGAGGAAACGGAAATGGTCAACCGAGAAAATAAAAATGTCGCCCGCGTAACAGTTAAAATAAACGAACCCGAGAATTCAAAAGTTTTAGAATACATTTCCGAAACGCCTGCCAGCCGCAATCCCAAATCCAAAGAAAATTTGAACAACGATGATCTGATCGTTTCTTTGTCGGATGCTTATGAAAATAAACGGGCGCGGCAGGTTTTTGAATGGGAACGAGTTCGTCGTCAAAACGTCCAACGCGCCGCGTGAGAAATTCAATTACGATTGACGAATTACGATTGACGAATTTTCTGGCGTTTCTTCGCGCCTTTGTCTTTGTCTGCGTCTTTTGCGCCTTCGCGGGAATCGCTTTTGCGCAAACACAAACTGCGAATTTAACAAAAGATGAACTCGATCCGGCAGTCGAGCTATCGCATTATCGATCTGTTTTTGAAAAAGGAACGGTTGAAGAAAAACGTTCCGCGCTTTTTGAAATCAGAAATCTTCGATCTGAAATTGCTTCCCGAATCGCACTTCCCGCTTTACAAGACCCGGACGATATCGTCCGCGCGACCGCCGCATTTTCCGTCATTTATCTGCCGAAAGACGAAGCATTTAACGCGCTTGTGCCGAATTTACAGGACAAATCCGAGATCGTCCGCCGCGAAACGGCTTATGCACTTGGCAAAGTTCAAAACGCGAATGCCGTCGATCCGCTTCTCCAAACTTTTCAAACCGACAAATCGAAGGAAGTCAAAAACGCCTGCGTCGTCGCCCTCGGCGAGATCGGCGACGTCGCGGCGATTGATTTTCTAACGAAAATTCTCGCTCAAAAACCAAAAGCGAGCGAAGATTTTCTGCGCCGGAGCGCGGCGCGCTCGATCGGTCAGATCGCGCAAATCATTCAGATCCGCGAATCTTATACGGTCACGCCGGAAAGTTTTCTGCCCGAAAAATACAAACTCTCGGCGCTCGAAAAATATCAGAATCTCGCCGCGAAATTTCCGCCGTTTCAAAGCGCCGTCCCGGTTTTAACGCGCGTTTTGCAAAACCCGAAAGAATCCGCCGACGCCCGCCGTGAAGCGGCATTCGCACTCGGCACGCTCGGCGATGTTTCGGCGACCGACGCTTTGCAATCGAATTTAGCTTCTAAAGATTATTACTTGGCGGAAATCTGCAAAGAATCACTCGAAAAACTTTCGAGCGTCGAAAAACCCACGGAATAGCCAAGCGGCGCCGGTCAATTTCTCGATCTGCAATTTTTAAGTTCAAACGGGTTCGTCAAAAATTCAAAAATCTAACCAAAATATTTTTAGAAAAACTTTGTCTTATCGGCGCAAGTTTGTTTTAATAAAGATATGCAAGCGACCAATCCGCAAAAATCTGAGGCTGATTTATTGCAATCATTTAAAGAAATTCGCGCCCGCACCGAAGATCTCTGCGCGCCGCTCGAAACCGAGGATTATATTCCGCAACCCAGCGTTGACGTCAGTCCGCCGAAGTGGAACATCGCGCATACGACCTGGTTTTTTGAGGAAATGATTCTCAAGAAATATGCCGCCGACTACAAAGTTTTCGATCCTAATTTCGGGTTTCTTTTCAACAGCTATTACAACAACGTCGGGACGCGCACGCAGCGCGACAATCGCGGCGATCTCTCGCGCCCGACCGTCGCGGAAGTTTTTAACTATCGAAAATATGTTGACGCGCAGATGAGCGAATTGCTGGCGCGTGATTTGACCAACGAGATAAAAGATCTGATCGTTTTAGGATTGAATCACGAACAGCAGCATCAGGAACTTTTTCTGACCGATTTGAAATTTACATTGAGCCGCAATCCGCTTTTTCCGGTTTATCGTGAAAATTACGCGGTCGAAGAGATCTGCGAAATGCCGGGCGAGAATTTCGCGCACATCAATGAAGGAATTTACGAGATCGGCGCGTTCGGCGACGGATTTTGTTTTGACAACGAACTCGGACGACATAAAGTTTTTCTCCACGATTTTTCGATCCGTCAATCTTTAGTGACCAACGCCGAATATCTCGAATTTATCGACGGCGGCGGCTACGAAAATTTCAATCTGTGGCATTCCGAAGGCTGGGATTGGGTCAATCAAAATGCGGTTAACTCGCCGCTTTACTGGCAAAAACTGGACGGCGAATGGTTTAGTTTCACGCTTTCAGGTTTGCGGCGCGTCAATTTGGACGCACCCGTCTGTCACGTTTCGTTTTATGAAGCCGCCGCCTTTGCCGAATGGAAAGGACTCAGACTTCCGACCGAATTCGAATGGGAGATCGCCTCGGACAAATTCGATTTCGGGCTGCGCTGGGAATGGACGAATTCGGCGTATTTGCCGTATCCCAAATTTACCAAAGCGGCGGGCGCAGTCGGCGAATACAACGGAAAATTTATGATCAATCAGATGGTTTTGCGCGGCGCGAGCGTCGCAACGCCCGCAGGTCACAGCCGGAAAACCTACCGCAACTTTTTTCATCCGCATCTTCGCTGGCAATTTAACGGAATCAGACTGGCAAAATAAGTAATAAAAAATTCAAGGGGAAAAATGCAAACATCAAGCGCAACCAAGCACGACACTTTTGCCGAAGACATTCGCAAGGGACTTTCGGCGACACCGAAATCACTCTCGTCGAAATATTTTTACGACGATGAAGGCTCGCGGCTTTTTCAGGAAATAATGAAATTGCCCGAATATTATCTGACCCGCGCAGAATCCGAGATATTTCAAACACGGACGCCCGAGATATTCAAGGCTTTTAACGCCGGTTCCGATGCGTTTGATCTGATCGAACTCGGCGCGGGCGACGGCACGAAAACTTCTCTTTTGGTTGAATATTTTCTCGCGCAAAGCATCGATTTCAATTTTGTCCCGATCGATATTTCAGCGGAAGCCTTAAATTCTCTGACCGCGACATTTGCTGAAAAGTTTCCGGCGCTGAAAATTCAAACCGAACAGGGTGATTATTTCCGCACGCTCGAAACTTTCAAGGAAAGATCGGACAAGAAAAAGATCATTCTCTTTCTCGGTTCGAACATCGGAAATTTCAGCGAAACGCAGGCGCTCGAGTTTTTCAGACATTTGCGCGAAGTGATGAATCCAAAGGATCTGATCTTTATCGGTTTTGATCTCCATAAAAATCCGAAAACGATCCTCCGCGCCTACGCCGACGCGAACGGCATCACCGCCAAATTTAATCTCAATCTGCTCAAACGCATCAACCGCGAGCTCGGCGCCGATTTCAATACGGAAGAATTTTCGCATTACGCCGCTTATCATCCGACCGAGCGCGCGGCGCGCTCGTTTTTGATCAGCCAGAAACAGCAAACCGTGATGATCGACGCGCTCGATCAAAGTTTCGAGTTTGAAAAATGGGAGCCGATCTTTATGGAAGTTTCGCAG
This sequence comes from Pyrinomonadales bacterium, assembly GCA_038330465.1. Taxonomy (GTDB): domain Bacteria; phylum Acidobacteriota; class Blastocatellia; order Pyrinomonadales; family Pyrinomonadaceae; genus JAFDVJ01. The sequence goes on along the minus strand of JBBQOA010000136.1, from coordinate 1,567 downwards.
AAATACAATCTCCAAATGATTTCCGAACTCGCCGCGCAAAGCGGTTTCGAGATCGTCGAAAACTTTTTCGACAGCAATAATTTTTACACGAATTCGCTCTGGAAACCGGGTCAGAAATGAATTTTACAATTCTGCGTTTCGACTGTCTTGAATCGACCAACACCGAAGCCATCAATCAGGCAAAACGCGGCGCGGACGAAGGTTTATGCATCGTCGCGCGTCAGCAAACGGCGGGACGCGGGCGCCGCGGACGCGTTTGGGTTTCCGAAAAGGACGCCGGACTTTTTTTCAGCGTCGTTTTGCGTCCGCGCCTTGAAATGCGTTTTTTGCCGCTGATCACTTTGACGGCGGCGGTCGCCGTTCACGATACGCTCGAAACGCTTTACGCGATCGATTGCGACATCAAATGGGTCAACGACATTCACACATCGGGCAAAAAGATTTGCGGAATTTTGGCGGAAACCTGCGACACGCCGAAAGGTTTGGCGGTCGTCGTCGGGATCGGCATCAACTTGCGATCCTCGAATTTTCCGCTCGCCATTGCGGAAACGGCGACCTCGCTCGAAGCCGAAACAAATAACGCGCCGAACATTGAAATCCTGCTGCAAAAGCTGACCTTTTTTCTCGCTGAATATTGCGAGTTATTAGAAGGCACAAACGGCGCGGAAAAAATTCGCGCCGAATGGATTACTCGTTCGTCCTATGCATTTGGAAAAAATATCAAAGTCGTGTTAGAAAAAGAAACGATTTACGGCACAACTTGCGGCATCGAAGAAACCGGCGCGCTGCGCGTCCGGCAAGATTCGGGCGAGATCCGCATTATTCACGCCGGCGACGTTGAGAATTTGCGGAGCGATTTGGGATTTTAACGCAAAGGCGCAAAGACGCAAAGGCACAAAGAATTTAATATAGTTTTTTTGGGAAAACAAAAATCTTTTTTGCCTTTTAAAATCCTTCCAAGCATTATCACAATTTTATGAAAAAAAGACTTTCGGAAATTCACCCGATTTTTTATCGCACGCGCATTACGCAAAAGCGGCTTTTTCGCCATCTCGCCGATCTGCCGAAAAGTTTCGCGTCCGGAATCGAAACCGAAGATCTTCCCTTTAATTGTAAAAAACATCAATCGCTGCTCAGAAGAAAGCTCGGCAATTCCGCGCCTGAATTGCAGGAAAATAAAATTGCCAATCTGAAGATCGCCTGTCCGACGATCGACGGACTTTTGATCAAACCGAATCAGACGTTTTCGTTCTGGCGCCGTTTGGGCGAAGCGACCGCCGAAAAAGGTTATGTCGAAGGAATGCAGCTTTCGCGCGGCGAAGTGGTGCGCGGCGTCGGCGGCGGATTATGTCAGCTCGCCAATTTGCTTTATTGGATGGCGCTCCATACGCCGCTTGAAATTACCGAGCGGCATCATCACAGTTTCGATCCTGTCCCGGACGAAAACCGGACATTGCCGTTCGGCAGCGGCGCGGGCGTTTTCGACAATTATATCGATCTGAGGTTTTTTAATCCAACCGAATTTACATTTCAACTAAAGCTTTGGCTGACGGAAAATCATCTCAAA
>JBBQOA010000135.1:0-9443 GCA_038330465.1 Pyrinomonadales bacterium | reverse complement strand
CATATCGTACATCCATTTCATCAGCGGCGTTGTCAGAAAACGGGCTTCGCCGAATTGTTTGTAGGATTCGGTTTCAAAATCTGCGTCAACGATCGCCCACATCAGAATTTGCAATTTAATGAGCGGTCCGCCTTTTTCTTTTGCCATCAATGCCGTGACCGCCGTCATATTGCCGCCGACGCTGTTGCCGACGACCGCCAGATTCTTTCCGTCAACATTGATCTCATCGCCGTTTTCGGCAACCCATTTCGTTGCCGCGTAAATTTCGTTGATCGCTTGCGGATACTGCGCATCGGGCGTCCGCGTGTAATTGACAAAAACGGCGGCAAAACCTGAATTGACAACCAGATCACGCACCATTCGTTTGTGTGTCGGGTAATCGCCGAGGACCCAACCGCCGCCGTGTATAAAAATAAAAACGGGCAGTTTTTCAGTTACTCCGGCGGGACGGACGATATTTAATTTGATTTCGAAGCCGTCTGCGTTGATCGTTTTTTCGGATTCTTCGATGCCTGAAAGATCGACCGGCACGCCAGCCTGCGCATTTTCCAAAACCTTTCGCGCTTCCAGCGGCGGCAGTTTTTCAAGTTCGGGCGGCGCGGGCGAATTTAAGATTTTCAAAAATTCCTTTGTTCCGTTTGAAAGCCGCGGATCAGCGGCAATTTCCAATGTTTCAGATACTTCCGACATTTTTGTGCTATTCATAAGTATATCCTCGAATTTGTTTATTAATTCCTTATTTGATTTAAACTATGCCAAAGACGAACAGCCGATACATCACGAAATAGGAGGTTTTTTTTCTACCATCTTTGGTTTAGGCAAAAATACCACTTTTGAAGTATTTAAATTTTTTCGACAGAACCGGAAAATAACGAAAAAATAAAACTAGCCTTTGCCGACGGCAGGTTATAAAATAAAATTTCGAAACAAAACAGCCATTAAGAATTACAATTTTGCAGATTTCAAAACGAGAAGCGGCAGTCTTGATCAATGAGATTCCGGCAAATTAATTTCGGCGAAGATTCGAAGGATCGAATCTTCCGAAAAATTTACTTGATGGCTAAATAAAGCAAATTTTAAATTATTTTGTTTTTGGTAAAAAGTTCTGAGTCCCTGCTGAAGCAGGGACTCAGAACATCAAAATATTTAAATTTACTCTACAAAAGCGTGTGATTTGATCAAGAAAAGGGGTAGGAAAAATGAATCCGGAGTTGGTGAATCGAGGCTCAAATAAATTTTTTACGAAGTGTCTTTTTTTTGTAATTATTGTGTGCAGCGTGTTGGGCGGCGGTTGCCGAAATCCGCAATCGGCTCTGCAACCTTCGATCATCTTTACAAAAATTCCTCCGGCGGCAGATGGCGGACCGGATAAGGTCGGGACGATCGAAGGCACGGTCACAAATGCGCGTCCCGGACAGCAAATAGTTTTATATGCCAAAAGCGGTGTTTGGTGGGTGCAGCCGTTTGCCGACCAGCCATTTACCAAAATTGAAACCGATTCAAACTGGAAAAGTTCGACGCATTACGGAACGGAATACGCCGCTTTGCTGGTCGAACCGGATTATTTGCCGCTGCCGCGATCGGACACGCTCCCGCTTCCGGGCAACGGCATTGTTGCCGTCGAATCGGTCAAAGGTGAGCAAAACTCAACACCGGAAGTTGTCAAGACTCTCAATTTCAGCGGCTACGAATGGAAGATCCGCACAAACACAAGCGACCGCGGCGCGACGATAAACTATTTCGATTCGGCGAATGCGTGGGTCGATGCGAATGGTTTTCTTCATCTTCGGATCGCCAAACAATCGGAAAAATGGACTTGTGCGGAAATTAGCCTGACGCGCAGTCTCGGCTACGGAAAATATAATTTTGTCGTAAGTGATGTTTCCCAACTCGAACCGGCTGCCGTCTTTAGTATGTTTACGTGGGATGATCTGGAAGCCGACCGTAATCACCGCGAAATGGACATTGAAGTTTCCCGCTGGGGCGATCCTGCCAATCAGAATATGCAGTTTGTCATTCAGCCGTATTATATTCCGGCAAATGTCGCGCGTTTTGCCGCGCCGCCGGGCGTGCTGACGCATTCGTTCGATTGGGGACCGGGACGAGTAAAGTTCAAAATGATCAAAGGAAAAGTTGAACGCGGCAAAGAACAGGTCATTACCGAACACAGCTTTACTTCGGGAATTCCGGCGCCCGAAGGCGAAACAATTCATTTGAACTTGTATGTTTTCGGGTTTGGCAAGAATCCGTTGCAAAAAGAGACGGAAATTATCATTGAAAAGTTTGAATTTTTGCCGTAAAAATAGTTTGAATCGCCATTGGTCGTTGATCTGTCTGTCGGCGGTAATTGTTGTCGCGGGCGCGGTCAATTCGATTTGTGCGCTCGATCCCAACAGAGAATTGTCGCAATTTCCGCACGACCGTTGGAGCACGGAAACAGGCTTTCCCGGCGGGACGATCTATGCGATTACCCAATCTGCTGACGGTTATTTATGGCTCGGAACCGAGAAAGGTCTGGTCCGGTTCGACGGCTTAACTTTTCAACTTATTCAACATAGCGATACGCCTGAACTTCCCGCAGGTCCGGTTCTCGGTTTGATCGCCGATGCGGACGGAAACCTTTGGATTCGCCTGCAAAGTCCGAGCATTGTGCGTTACCGAAACGGAAAATTCGAAGAAGTTTTAACCGCTCTCGAACGCATCGAACCGCGCATCACGTCGATGAATTTGGGTCAGGACAATAAAGTTCTGCTTTCAACATTTGAAAATGGAATTCTTCGATACAACGGCGAGAAATTCGTTGCGCTTGTCTCAAAAGCCGAAATTCCAAATTCGATCATAATTTCAATCACGGAAACCGAAGCGGGCGACATTTGGATGGGAACCCGTGACTCCGGGCTGAACCGTTTTAGTGAACAACAATTTTCCGCCATCAGCGACGGACTTCCCGATCGGAAAATCAATTGTCTATTGCCGATCGGAAACCGCGAATTATTGATCGGAACCGATAAGGGTCTGGTTCGCTGGGACGGCAGCCGACTGACTAATACAGCATTGCCGCAGGAATTAAGCCAAGTTCAAATCCTGACGATGCTCAAAGATCGTGACGCGAATATTTGGATCGGCACCGACAAATTGGGACTCTTGCGTTTCAATTCCGGCGGCATTGCTTTTATGAGCAAACAAGATCAACTGCGAACCGGCGCGATAACTGCTCTCTTTGAAGACCGCGAGGGAAATCTCTGGGCGGGCAACGATGAAGGAATCGAGCGCTTTCGTGATTGCGCTTTTATGAGCTTTTCTGAAGGTCTGCCTTCGGAAAAGAACGGCGCCGTTTTTGCCGATTCCGAAAATCGAATCTGGTTTGCGCCGTTGGCAGGCGGATTATCTTGGTTAAAGGAAAATCAGGTTAAAAATGAGTCGATTGACGGGCTCGCGGAAGACATTGTTTATTCGATCGCCGGTGGCAAAGACGATTTATGGATCGGTCGGCAGCGCGGCGGTTTGACGCATCTTAATTTTACGGGAACATCCTTGACCGCAAAAACTTACACGCAAAAAGACGGGCTTGCCCAAAACAGCGTTTACGCCGTTTATGAGAGTCGTGACGGCGCCGTCTGGGCGGGAACTTTAAGCGGCGGTGTGAGCCGTTTGAAAAGCGGCGAATTTACGAATTACACCGCCGCGAACGGTTTGGCGGCAAACGCGGTGACGGCAATTGCCGAAACAGCCGACGGAACAATGTGGTTTGCCACTCCGAACGGCTTAAATGCGTTATCGTACGGAAATTGGCGAACGCTGAAAATGCCGGATGGCTTGCCTTCTGAAAATATTGTCGCGCTGTTTCGGGATTCGTCCGACGTGCTTTGGATCGGAACCGCGAAAGGTTTGGCTTTTCTCGATTCATCCGGGCAGATTCGAACCGTTCCCGAAAATCTCGCTCCGCTCCGGGAATCGATCTTGGGAGCGGCAGAAGATAAAAATGGTTTTCTATGGATTTCGTCCGCCGCACAAGTTCTGCGAGTCAACCGTGAAAAGCTATTGAACGGTTCGGCGGACGACGACGCAATTCGGCAATTCGGGCTTCCCGATGGTTTGGAAAGTCTCGAAGGCGTCAAGCGCAATCGCAGCGTCATCGCCGATTCGGCGGGACGCGTCTGGTTTTCGATGGCGCGCGGGATCTCAATGATTGATGTCAACCGTTTGAAAAATGATTCCGTTCCCGCACTCGTTCAGATCCAAACCATTTCGGCGGACGGAAAGCCATTGGAATTAGAGGATAATTTGAGAATCTCAGGCGCGCATCAACGTCTGACTCTAAAATATACGGGTTTAAGCCTGTCAATTCCCGAACGTGTCCGATTTCGCTATAAATTGGATGGCTTTGACAAAGATTGGAGCGAGCCGACCGCCGCGCGCGAAGCAGTTTACACGAATTTAAGTCCGGGTTTTTATACTTTTCACGTGATCGCCAGCAACAGCGACCGCGTTTGGAACAGCCAAGCCGCGATCATCGATTTTGAAATCGCGCCGATGTTTTGGCAATCGGGGTGGTTTCGCGTACTGTGCGCCGTCGGCTTCGTGCTCGGAATTATCGCTTTATATGGTTTTCGGCTGCACCGCGTGACGCAGCGTCTGAACGCTCGTTTTGAAGAACGGCTTGCAGAACGAACGCGAATCGCGCAGGAACTGCACGATTCGCTTTTGCAAGGTTTTGTCAGCGTTTCGATGCAGCTCAATGTCGCGGTTGATAATGTGCCTGCCGATTCGCCGTCGAAAAGGCAATTCAGCCGAATTCTCGAATTGATGAGCCGCGTTTCGGAGGAAGGTCGCCACACGCTGCGCGGGCTGCGGGCGTCCCAAATTGATGATGCCGGTAATCTGGAACAATCTTTTGCCGATGTCAGACAGGAACTTACGGCTGCGCAACAAGCGGAATTTCGGGTCATCGTCGAAGGTTCGCCGCAAACTTTGCGAGCGTTGACCCGCGATGAGGTCTATCATATCGGACGCGAAGCGCTGCTTAATGCCTATCGGCATTCAAAGGCAAAAAAGATCGAAATTATCGTTGAATACGGCGCCAAATATTTGCGGATCACCGTTCGTGACGATGGTTGCGGAATTGATCAAGATGTTGTCCAAACCGGACGCGAAGGTCATTGGGGACTGATCGGAATGCGTGAACGGGCAGAAAAGATCGGCGCCCGTTTAAAGGTTTTAAGCCGACTTGGCGGCGGAACCGAGATCGAATTATTCGTTCCGCACCATATCGCTTTTGAGAACCAATCTTCAAACCGGATATTCGATTGGTTTTCCAAATTTTCAAAACGTAGCAAGGAGCAAAATAAATGAAAGAACAATCCGCCATTAAAGTTTTCAGTGTCGACGATCATCCGTTGATGCACGAAGGAATTGCCGCGCTCATCAATAATCAAGCGGATATGACGCTGATCGCCGAAGCCTCGACCGGCGGCGACGCGCTGAAGCAGTTTCGGTTGAATCTGCCCGACGTGACTTTAATGGATCTGCGGCTTCCCGATATGAGCGGAATCGACGCGATGATCTCAATTTTGAAGGAATTTCCCAACGCGCGAATCATTATCCTGACAATGTTCGAAGGCGACGTCGAAATCCGGCGCGCACTCGAAGCCGGCGCCCGCGGATATATGCTTAAAACGATGCCGCCAAAAGAACTTGTCGAAGTCATTCGCCGTGTTCATAAGGGCAAAAAACATATTCCGGCGGAAATTGCGGCGCATCTTGCTGAACATCTCGGCGATGAATCGCTGACCGGACGCGAAACAGAAGTTCTCAAGCTTGTCGGCGGCGGAAACCGGAATCGGGACATCGCGGAACAATTATTCATTTCCGAAGAAACCGTAAAAGTTCATATCAAACATATTATGGATAAACTCGGGGCGAGCGACCGCACGGAAGCCGTCTCGATCGCCATTCGGCGTGGAATTATTCAGCTCTGAATCAGGGTTTTGGCGGAAACGTGTTTTGGGGAATGATGATCTCGCGCCGACCGAACAGCCGCGCATCGAGCGAAAATTCTCCCGGACCCATCAAAAAAATAGAAACTGCGATCAATCCGACATAAGCGGCAGAAAGATCGAAAGGTGTGAAATCGTCAACGAACGTCGAAAACAGCGCCGTCATTTTGAGCAGCGCGCCGAGAAAAACCAAACTGCTGAAGATCCGCGTAAAGATCCCGATCAAAAGCGCGCCGCCGCTGATGATCGAAACCAATCCGATCAGCCAATTCAAAACGGTGGTGTCGAATCCGCGAGCCAGATAATTTTTGCCCTGCATAAATAAAGTAAAACTGACTGTTGCCCGCAGCAATAAAAGAGCCGTTCCGGCTAATTTGCCCGAAAACATCGAAAAGGATCGCAGTGCTTTATGCCTCCCGTGATTTTTGTTTCTTTCTTGTCAAATACGACTAACTTCAAGTAAAAATAACACTTATGAATTTTTGGCGAATCACTTAAAATCGGAATCTTTTTATACCTCAAAAGTGTTACCGGGTTGCGGTTGCCACGATTTTTGAATTTTGCGCGCGAATTTTACTAATGAATCGTTTCGTAGTTTTGTGAAACATAAAATTTTTTTTTCAGACCGTCTGCGGTTTGCTTTTAACCATAAAATTCAGCGTGACGGTCAAAAGCAACGCCAAGCCGGTCGCGACAATTACATAGTAAAAAGCGCGTGTGTAATCGCCGCCGTCGGCATCGGCAATGGCGCCGGTGATGCGTCCGCCGATCGCCGCACCGATCGTTTCGATAACCGTGATCGCGCCGAGTATTTTCGGATAATCTCTCGAACCGAAATAATCCGCGACGAGTCTTTGCAGCAGAACAAAAGTTCCGCCGTAGCCGAAACCGAACGGAATAACGAATAAAAAAACGGTCGCGGCGGAAAAATTGAGCAGCACGAGTGTTGCTAAAAACATTACGCTGCAGCAGATCAGCATCACGCGGGTCGGCGAAATTTTGTCGGACAGAAAACCGAACAAAAACTTTCCGCCGATGCTGAGAAATGCCAGCGAAGCTTGGATCAATCCGGCAGTTTCCGGTGAAACGCCAATTTTCGGCGTTCGGATATACAAAATAAGTTGCTGTGTTGAAACAAAAAGCGGGTAAAAGATCAGCGCGGCGCAAAAAGTAAAAACCCAGAAAAGCGGCGTTTTCATCGCTTGCCACCACGACAAACCGGTTTGTCTGTTTCCGTCCGTGAAAACTTCCGCAGACTCAGCGTCGTCACCGTCCGGAAATGCTCCGATGTCGGCGGGTTCGGATTTGACCAGAAAAATTATCGCCGGAATCAGGATCAGCCAAACGAGCAGGCTGACGCCGACCATTGCGATGCGCCAGCTGTATTTCAGGATCAGCGGAGTCGCCAGCAAAGGAATCAGCATTCCGCCGAGACTCGTGCCGGTCAAAACAATTCCGAGCGCAATTCCGCGTTTTTGCCGGAACCAATTTGAAACCAACACCGTGTTGATCAAAACACCGACAAGCCCAAGCGCGATGCCGAACAAAATTCGCGCCGCGTAAACTGTCTCAACGTTCGTCGCTTGTGAATGAATCAGCAACCCGCCGCCCAAAATCACACTGCCGATCAGCATCAGCTTTTTAATATCAAACTTTTGAATGAAATATCCCGCAAACGGTGCCGAAATGCCCGCGACCAAAAACGTCAAAACACCAAAATTAGAAACGATCGTTTGCGCCCGGTCTGCCGAAATTGCTCCGCTGGCGATAAAATCGTTCCGGATCCATTCAGAAAAAACCGGAATTCCGCCGATCGACAAACCGTTGCTGACGACGAGTGCGAGCGTCGCGACCGCGACGATTGCCCAGCCGTAAAAGATCTTATTTTTCTTCGTTTCAATCATTTTCGAATATTGATCCGGCTAAAAATATCTGAATTTTCTCTAAATTTCTTGATCGGGACGAATTTGCGCGCCCGAATTGATGTGAAAATGCAGGTGTTTCGATTCCTGATATTTGCCGAGATTCGTCAAAACCCGCGCCGCGCCTGTTTCTTTGACGACCTGCGCCGCCACTTTTTTGACCGCTTCAAATAATTCTAAAAACAGTTCGGCGTCCGCTTCGCCGAGCGTTAAGAGCGACGAAATATGTCGTTTCGGAATGACGATGATATGAGTTTCCCAAAAAGGTTTGGTGTGATGAAAGGCAAGAATCCGGTCGGTTTCAAAGATTATTAAAACTTTTGTTTTGCCGCTTAAAACCTGTTCGCAATAAAAATCTTCGTTCATCAAATTGGGCGGCGTTATTTTTTCGCGCCGGTTTTTTTCGCGACAATGACGATCGAAACGCCGAACGGAAAATTAGCGCGTTTGAGCCAGAATCTTTCCGCGCTGAAAATTTTTCCGAAAAATCCGTTGAGCGCGGAAACATTAACGTTGTTTTCCGATTCGGGTTTGATGCCCGTGATCTTCATCAAAGTTCTGCCCGCGAGGATCGGCGCGAAAAACGTCCAGTTCGCGTAAGTCGCGCGTTCGATCTCGAATCCGGCTTTTTCGAGCCGTTCGACGATCTGTTTTTTCGTATATCGGATCCGATGATTCGATATGTCGTCCTGCACGCCCCAGAGCCACATAAACGCGGGCACAAAGATCAAAGTTTTACCGTTCGTCTTTAAAACGCGGTGCATTTCTTTGAGTCCGGCAACATCGTCGTCGAGGTGTTCGATGACATCGAGCGCGGTCACGACATCGAAACTTTCGTCGGCGAAGGGGAGTTCTTCCGCCAAACCTTTCGTCGCTTTCAGATTTTTCAAGCGGCAAAATTCGAGCGCGTCGTCGGAAACGTCAACGCCTTCGGATTCGCCGAAATTGGCGAGCATTTCAAGATTCGCGCCCGTTCCGCAGCCGACATCAAGAATGCGTGGATTTTGGATTTTGGATTTTGGATTTTGGATTATCTGCCGCATAAATTCTTCAAGGATCGCGCGGCGACCGACAAACCACCAATGCGAATCCTCGACGCGGTTCATGATCGCGTATGTATGCTGCTCCATTTCCTGCGGTAAAGCTGAATTCATAAACTATTATTTTGCCACAGATGAAAGCCGAGTAGAAAAGGGAAAAATTATTTAAAGACTTATATCGCCCAACAATTTTATTTTGATCGCCGCCTTCAAAACTCTATCTCTCCCGCAAACCGATCATCTGGTTGGCAAGCGGACCGACATTGCCGCCCAATTCCAGACCGTAGCTTTCTTTTAGACGGCGGCGAATGCCGTCGTGGTCAAGAAAACAACCCGTTTCATTGCGTCCGAGAATCATCAGCGTGACGCCTTCGTCCACATACTCGTCCTTGCCAATTCGAAGCGCATATTCGCCTGCGGCAATATGCGCTTCCCATTCGAGTTCGTAAAGATTCGGATTAAAAATGCTCAGCGGATTAATGTCG
>JBBQOA010000134.1:0-9464 GCA_038330465.1 Pyrinomonadales bacterium | reverse complement strand
AACAATACTTTTTCAACCGTTCAGTTCGGTTTGTCGGACGATTTGCCGCTGACCGGCGATTTTGACGGCGACGGACGCGCCGACATCGCCGTGTTCCGACCGTCAACGGGCGTTTGGTATTTGCTGAATTCGACCGCCGGATTTTCGTCCAGACAATTCGGTATTGCCGGAGATTTGCCGGCTTCGAATGCCTTTATCCGATAGTTGGAACTCGGCAAAAACAAAAAGGTTTTGCGGTAATTTTCAACAAAATCAACTAAAACCGGCAATCATCTTATTGAGTCAATCTTCTCATCAAACGTCTTTTGACGATCTCGACCAAACCGGAATTGATTTGATGACCGGCGATAATCGATTTTGGTTGGAAACTTTGCTTCAAATATTAAAATGTATTCGATTTTTGACGAAAATTAACGATCAACTGACGGCGTTTATCATTTATAGGTTTTCTGACCTTTTTTCCAAAGCCTTCTTGAAAACAATTTCAGCCGGGAAAGCGACAAATAAACGGAAAATTCCGGGGAAAGTCAAATTTAAGGACAACGCGTGTCTTGCGCATTATCTCTATTACACGTTAGATTCATTTAAGTCCACAGATTTTGCGACCGCGAGGCACATTCAAATGAAAAAGATTTCAGGTTTATTTTTGACGATTTTACTGCTTGCCGCAATGGCGTCGGCGCAGACCGCCGAAGTGACGATTCAGCTTAACGAACAATTTTTCGATGCGCTGCTCGACGCGCTTTTCAAGAACGCGAATCAGCCCGAATTTCCGCTTTCCGTCAATAATTCCAAGTCTGAAGTTCCAAATTCAAAGACGTTGGTGTCGGGTTTCAACGAAGCCCAAAACCCAAAACCCAAAACCCAAAACCAAACAACAGTTTGCAATGATTCGATCAGATTGCAGCGCGAAATTGACGGCACGCGGACCGCCGTTCGTTTTCGCGAGGGAAAAATTTACGCGCCGATCGCATTTTCCGGCAATTATAATCCGCCGCTGATCGGCTGCCTCGATTTTGCGGGCGTTGCGGAAACGAATATCGAACTCGAATTCGACGCGCAGAAACAAGCGCTTGTCGGGCGTGCCAAAGTTTTGACCGTTAATTTGAGCGGCGCGGGCGGCATCGGCAGCGGATTGCTCGCGCGAATGGTGCAAAATTCGATCGATAAAAAGGTCAATCCGATTCAGATTCTCGCAATGGATAAGATCTCGTTTGTCGTGCCGATCCAAAATGCCGGCAGTTTAAAGATGAAGGCAAACGGCATCCGCTATGAAATCACGAACGGGGCGTTAAATGTGCGGATTTCGTACGAATTTCAATAAAGCCGCTTAAATTTAAATATCCGATAAGGTTTAAGGTGTGTCGGATATGGTTGTTTTTCTGCACGATTCATCTCATAAACCCTGTGAATATTACAGTTTATTTATGGCACGTTGATTGCACATTACTCCTTACAGGAACTAATTGGACAGTTCGCAAAAATATATTTGGGGGTCAATATGCAATCGAAACATTTCAAACAAACAACGCTTTCTTTGATGATCGGCGGTTTGGTTTTTTTCGGCGCGAGCGAGGTTGCGAACGCACAGAAAAATCGTGACCGTCGGGACGAAGTTCAGCAGGAAAACAATCAAACCGACAGAAAGCAACAGCAGCAACGTCAGGAACAACAAGATCAGCAAAATCAGCAAAATCGGCAACGCAATGAGCAACGCCGTAATGAACAGCAACAGCAAGAACAACAACGCCGTCAACAAGATCAAGAGCGTCAGCAGGAACAGCAACGCCGTCAGCAGGAACAGCAAAATCAACAACGGCAAATTCAAAATCAACAGCGTCAGGAAGAACGGCGGCAGCAACAGCAAAACGAGCAACGCCAAAACGAGCAACGCCAACAGGAAGAAGGACGCCGTCGGAAACAGCAGCAACAGCAGCAGGAAGATAACAATCGTCAGCGCGATGAACAGGATCGCCGTCAAAGAGAACAACAGCAGATTTGGCAAAATCAACGCCAAAACGATCAGCGCCGTTCGGATCAGCAACGCCAGAGCGATGAACGGCGTCAGCAGCAACAGCAGCAACAGCCGAATCAGCGTCAGGGCGATTGGAATCGTAATAATCAACGGACCGATCAAAGGCGCTATCAGCAATATGATCGTCAACAGCAGGAACGGCTTCAGCGCGAACGCCTTGAAACTTATCAACGGCAATGGCAGAACCAGCAGCGCTATGAACAGCAGCGCCGCCGCCAGCTTGAGCAACAACGCCGCCGCTATCAAATACAGTATCAGCAGCGTTATCTCGAACAATTACGCCGCGACCAATTGCGTTTGCAACAAGCGCGATACTACGACAATTTGATCTATAATTATCGCTATAACCGCAACGGAAATTCTTATTATACGAGTCAATACGGCGCCCAAATGCTTCGCCAAGCCGTCCAGAACGGCTATGAAGAAGGCTATCGCGCCGGACAGGCGGACCGCGAAGATAACTGGAATTACAATTACAACAACAGTTATGGTTATGAAGACGCAACTTATGGCTACGACGGTTATTACGTCGGTTTGGACGATTACCAATATTATTTCCGCCAGGGTTTCGAGCGTGGTTATGAAGACGGCTATTACAGAAGTTCGCAATACGGAAATTATTCGAACGGCAGATATTCGATTCTCGGCACGATCCTGGGAACAATTCTCGATGTTGTGCTTGATTAAACGAACAATCACAGATTGAAACTTACGTCCGGTCTTTTTTCAAAAAAAGACCGGACATTTTTTATTTTGGACACTTTTCAAAAACAAAGAATCGGGAAATTCAACCCGCATTTTTAACGCCAAGGCGCCAGGAGGCTAAAAATAAACACCTTGAAACTGCGCAAAGTTCATCGAAAATCGTTTGAAATTTGAAGTGTTTTTATAAATACAACCAATCATTTCTGATCAAAAAAATTGCGTCTTGGCAGCTTTGCGGCTTCGCGTTAAAAAATTATTTTGGAAGGTTGTCTATTTTAAGATCGACAAATATTCCTTCCAAACGCCGACATTTTCGGTGTATTTCTTGGCGAGAACGGTCGAAATTTGGCGGAGATGAGTCAAATCATGAACAACCCAAGTTGAGATCAGTTGTTCGAGCGTTACTTCGCCAAGCTCCGGATGGGTTCCTTTGAGTCTTAATTGCTCGTCGGATAAATTCCAAGATGCCAGCGCGGCAAGGCTTTGCCGGCGCAATCCCGCAAAAGTTTCGAGCAATTCGCCGAGAGTTTTGTCTTTCGATCTTTCAAACTGCGCAAAACGATCAAATGACTCAAAGGTCACATTTTCGCCCTGCCTTAAAATAATTTCGGCGCGCGGAATCCAATCGGTTTCCTCGCCGTGGATGTAATGACCGACAATGTCGAATGGACCCCAATCTTCGGAATCGGTGATATTTTCTGTCCAAACGGTTGATAAATCGCCCAACAGCGATTTTAAAACTACGGGCGTTTTTGAAAGAATTTCGACAGCTTGATCAATTTGAAATTTCATAGTTTCGGCAATTATATTAAATATTTGCTAAAATTCTACGCTGAGAATATGAATTTACCTTTAGTAGTTATCATCGGACGCCCGAACGTCGGGAAATCCACACTTTTTAATCGCTTGACGGGGAGCCGAAAATCGATCGTCGGCGATGAGCCGGGCATTACGCGCGACCGCATTTACGGCGAGGTCGAATGGAAATCGAAAACTTTTGAGCTCGTTGACACGGGCGGTATCGTGCCGGACGACGAAGCGATCATTCCGGCGAATATCTTCAAACAAGCCGGATTTGCGATCGAAAAAGCGCAGGCGATCATCTGGGTCGTTGACGCGCGTGCCGGCGTCACGCCGCTCGACGAAGAGATCGGCGTGTATTTACGAAACATCGGCAAACCTGTTTTTATTGCCGCGAATAAAGCCGAGACGCGCAAAGTTGAAGACGAAGCCGCCGAGTTTTATCAATTCGGATTTGATCTGACGCCCGTTTCCGCCGAACACGGAACTTCGGTCGGCGATCTGCTCGATCAGGTTTTCGCGGCTTTAACCTTTGAAGAAGAAACCGAAGAAAAACCTTTGGACGACGAGATCAAACTCGCGATCATCGGACGCCCGAATGTCGGTAAATCTTCTTTGCTCAATAAAATCCTCGGTGAAGAACGCGTCATCGTTTCGCCGATCGCGGGCACGACGCGCGATGCGATCGATACGCATCTGACGGTTGACGGGCAAAAGTTTCTGCTGATCGACACGGCGGGCATTCGCCGCAAGGGCAAGACGACCGAAATGGCGGAAAAAATGTCGGTCATCATGGCGCGCAAATCGCTCGAACGCGCCGATGTCGCGGTGATGATCATCGACGCGATCGAAGGCGTCACGCATCTCGACGCAAATATTGCGGGTTACGCGGTCGAATCGGGCTGTTCGGTAATTCTTGTCGTCAATAAATGGGACGCGCTTGAAGAAAAAGAAACGAATACGATCTACAAGTTTGAAGACGATCTGCGCCAGAAGATGAAGTTTCTCGATTGGGCGCCGATGGTCACGATCTCGGCGCTGACCGGACAGCGCGTGACGAACATTCTGCCGCTCGTTGTGAGGGCGAACGAAGCGCGGAATTTGCGCGTGACGACCGCCAAGCTCAACAAATTCTTTGAAGATAATATTTCGCAACCGAAAGGCGGCGGCGCGCCCGCACCCGTCAAAGGCGGATTTTCGCGGCTCAAAGTGCAATACATCACGCAGGGCGGTTTGCGTCCGCCGCTCTTTGTTTTATTCACGTCGGGCGGCGTCGGCAAAGCCGGACTGCATTTTTCATATCTTCGTTATATCGAAAATCGTCTGCGCGAGGAATTCGAATTTTTTGCGACGCCGCTGCGTTTGAAAGAAAAACATAAGATAAGAGACAAAAAAGAATCATGAACGCGCAGCAAATAGAAAATCAAAAGATTTGGAAACAAGTCAAAGGCGCGGAGAAATTGTTTGAAATTTATTTGAAATTTATAAGTGTTTTCCGACGCTGCACGATGCAAAGATTAAAAATATTGAAATCAATTTGGAAAGAAAAGAATTTCATTTAACTGTTGATTATCTAGATTTAATCGGTGACTCGGATCAAAGCATTGAAACTAGATTTTCGATTTGCTGGCGAAATGTTCAAAAAGCGGATTTTAACTGGTATTCAGAAGATTTAGGCGGAATAGAATTTACTAGATCTGGAGATTTCATCAAAACAACGTTTGAAAATTCTCCTTTCGATTTTGAGGGTGAACTGATTTCAGGTGAAATTGAAATCACAAATATTGAAATCGAGCCTGAAAATGATGAGAATAATCGAGGAATTATCAAGTTCTCGATAAATTAAGTAAATGGAAGTTGTTTTATTATTCATTAGAATTTTTCTTTTCGCGGTTTTTGCGGCGGCGGGAATCGGCAAACTGCTCGATCTGTCGGGTTCGGAAAAAGCCGTCAAAGAATTCGGCGTGCCCGAAGATCTGGCGAAACCGCTTGCCGTTGCGCTGCCGGTTGCCGAATTGCTTTTCGCGTTTTTGCTTTTGCCCGTTTCGACCGCGTGGCTCGGCGCGATCGGCGCGTTTTTGCTGCTCGCGGTTTTTATCGGCGGAATGATCTGGCAGATGGCACAGGGCAACGCGCCCGATTGTCATTGTTTCGGTGCGATTCATTCCGAGCCTGTTTCAAAAAAGAGTTTGATTCGCAACATTATTTTTGCAATACTTGCGTTTTTCCTGGTTGCGCAGGGCGCGGCGGGTCAAGGTTTAGGTTTGACGGATTTAAGTGGAGAAATGGCAATACAATTAATTTTAGGTTTGGCAACGATCGGACTGCTCGGCGCGGTCGTTTTTTATTTGAAGAAAATTTCCGAACAGCAAACGCTGATCATGCGGCGGATCGAGATTCTCGAACTCGTTTCGCACTATGGCGGGCGCGATGTCTAACGTGAAAACGCCGGAAATCCGCACGACTCTCTGCCGATCGGTGCGATCGCACCGAATTTCAGATTGCCGGATCTGAGCGGAAAATCAGTGTCTTTTGAACAGCTTATTTCGAAGGAAAAGCCGCTTTTGTTTTTCTTCGTCAGTCCGACCTGCGGACCGTGTCAATCGCTTTTGCCGGAAATCGAGGATTGGCAAAACGAACTAAAAGACAAGGTTGAGTTTGTTTTTATCAGTAGCGGACAAGCGGAACCGAACGCGCAAAAATTCGCCGGCAATAATTTCAAACAGATACTTTTGCAGGAAGACAAGGAAATTGCCGCGCTTTTTAATTCAAAATGGACGCCGACCGCTCTTTTCATCAATGCGGACGGCATTATTGCGAGCCATTTAGCCGTCGGCGACGAGGGCATTCGTGATCTGGTGAAAAAGATAAAAGCTGAAAATTTAGAGGAAAAATTTATTTTTATTACGAACGGAACGGAATTGAAAATCGGCGAAAGCGTGCCCGATTTTTCGATGACGGACGTCAACGGCAGGGAAATCACACCGCAAACTTTTCAGGGCAAACGCACCCTCGTCACTTTTTGGAGTACGACCTGTCCGCACTGCATCAATATGGTTCGCGATCTGCAGGAATGGGACCGCGAGAAAAGTGCGGACGAACCGAATTTGCTGGTTTTTTCAGAAGGCGACGAAGAAATGCATCGCGATATCGGTTTGCGGTCGCCGATCGTGCTCGACGAAGGTTTTAAAACGGCGGAAAAATTCGGGATGGCGGGAACTCCGTCGGCTGTTTTGATCAATGAACACGGCAAA
Organism: Pyrinomonadales bacterium; assembly: GCA_038330465.1. Taxonomy (GTDB): domain Bacteria; phylum Acidobacteriota; class Blastocatellia; order Pyrinomonadales; family Pyrinomonadaceae; genus JAFDVJ01. The sequence continues at coordinate 2,669 of JBBQOA010000134.1, read as the reverse complement.
ATTATTTCGGAAACCGCGGTCGGCGCCGCGAATATCTGGGCTTTGATCGGAAAGCGGAAATAAAGTTTTAAGTTTCAAACTCCGGGTTCTAAATTGACGTGTTCAATTTGGAACTTGAAATTTGAAATTTGAAACTAATTTTATGAAATCTATCGATTGGAAAGTTATCGCGCAGGAAGGCGAAGCGCGGGCGGGAATTTTGCGGACGAGGCGTTCGGTGATCGAAACGCCTGTTTTTATGCCTGTCGGAACGCAAGCGACGGTCAAAGGCGTGCGTTTTGAATGGCTCGAATCGGAGCTTGACGCGCGGATAATTTTAGGCAATACGTATCATCTGTTCCTGCGTCCGGGCGCGGAAATCATTCGAGAATTAGGCGGACTGCATAAATTTTCAACGTGGAACCGCGCGCTGCTCACGGATTCGGGCGGCTTTCAGGTTTTTTCGCTGACCGATCTACGCAAACTGACCGAAGAAGGCGTCGAATTTCGTTCGCACATCGACGGCAGCAAGAAATTTCTTTCGCCCGAAGTTTCGATGGAAGTCCAAGCCGCGCTTGGTTCGGAGATCGTCATGGTTTTCGACGAATGTCCGCCGGGCGACGCCGGTTTTGATAAGACGCGCCAAAGTTTGGAAATGACGGCGCGTTGGGCGCAGCGCTCGAAAGATAAATTTGACGAATTGCAGAAAGCGGGAATGGATACGGGATTTGTGTCGGAACCGTCTGCGGTAGCGGATGTTTTTACATCAAATTCGCAAGGTGCAAATGACAAACTTCAACCGCCCGCTTCCGCAGACGGTTCTGATTTAAGCGGAAAACAAGCCTTATTCGGAATTATTCAGGGCGCGGGGCATCTTTCTTTGAGACGCGAAAGTTTGGATCTGACGACCGCGATCGGTTTTGACGGCTACGCGATCGGCGGTTTGAGCGTCGGCGAAGAAAAATCTGTGATGTATGAGGTTTTGGAATTTCTTGCGCCGCAGATGCCGGCGACGGCGCCGCGTTATTTGATGGGCGTCGGGACGCCCGAAGACTTGATTGAAGCGGTTACACGCGGCGTTGATATGTTCGATTGCGTGATGCCGACGCGCAACGGTCGAACGGGCAGCGCGTTTACGTCGCGCGGAAAATTAAATATCCGCAACGCGAAATTTGCCCGCGATTCCGCGCCGCTCGACGCGGAATGTCCGTGTTCGGTCTGTCAAAGATATTCGCGCGCGTATCTGCGTCACCTTTATCAAACCGGCGAAATGCTCGCGGCGATTTTAATTTCTCATCATAATCTCGCATTCTTCCTTGACTTGATGCGAAAGGTAAGAGATTCTATCAAACTTGGCAGATTCAGTCTTTTCAGGAAAGAATTTCTCGAAAAATTGCAGAAAAATGCGCATACAGACGTTTGATAAACCGTGTGTCGATTGTATATGATTGTATTTTTCTTTTCTGCTATAAAAACAAATGAGTATATTTTTATTATTTTTTCAAGGTGATGGCGGCGGCGCGGGCGGTCTGTTTACGATGTTGCCGTTGATCGCGGTCATTTTCGGTATTTTTTATTTTCTCGTCATTCGTCCGCAGCAAAAACAGCAAAAGCAGCTGCAGGAAATGATCACCGCGTTGAAAATCAATGACGAAGTCGTCACTAACGGCGGAATTATCGGCAAGATCAAAGAAATCAGAGAAACAAGTTTTATTATTCAGAGCGCCGAAAAAACGTTTCTGGAAGTCGGCAAAAGCGCCGTCATCGGAAAAAAAGCCGATGAAGTTAAAAGTTAATTAATAATTCCAAATTCCAAGCCCCGAATCGAAACTTTCCTTTTGCCGAGTCGGGATTTGAAATTAGAAATTTGGAATCAATAAGCAATGAAAAACAGTAGTTTGTGGATTAGAACGGCGATAATCTTGACGATTACGCTGGTTGGCATTTATCTCGTTTTCGGACCTCGAAGCCATTTCCCGACCGGGAATGATTTTACCGTTGCGGGCATCAAGCAAAACCTGCAGGATAATATCCATCTCGGTTTGGACTTGAAAGGCGGTTCGCATCTGCTGATGCGCGTCAAAACGGACGAATACCTCAAAACATTGACCGTCAGCAATGAGAACGCGGCGCTCAATGCGGCGAAGGAAGCGAAAGACGAAAGCGGTGCGCCGTTTCCGGTCGGCGCGGCTTCGCACACTGCCGAAAATAATAATTATCAAATAAATCTAACCGTTGAAGATCCTGCCAAAGCGCAGGCGATCGTCGATGCGATCGGCAAAAAGGTCGATTTCAAAAATTCCGGTTGGATCGAAAGCATCAGCGGAAACACGATCAACTGGTCGCTGCCCGTGCAGGCGCAGAACAAACTTAAGGAACAAGCCGTCGATCAAGCCTTGAAGATCATCGAAAGCCGCATTAATACATTTGGCGTCAAAGAACCGACGCTGCAAAAGGTCGGTTCGGCAGGTTCCGGACAAATTTTGCTGCAAATGCCCGGCGTCGAAGACCCGGAACGCGTCAAAGAATTGATCGGTGCCGAATCGCATTTGATGCTGATGAAAGTTGCCGGTGATTCGTATCAAACCTTTCCGTCCGAGCAGGCGGCGAAACAATCGCTCGGCGGAACGGTGCCCGCGAATCGATGGGTTAAGAAACTCAATGAACGTGATGACAAACCGAACACGACG
>JBBQOA010000133.1:0-9466 GCA_038330465.1 Pyrinomonadales bacterium | reverse complement strand
TTTGAACGTCTCGGGATCAGCAAAGGTTTGTATGATCTTGCCGATAAGCAGATGAAGGATCTGGCGCAAAACTCGGGCGGGCGGGTTTTTCCCGTCGAAGATCTGAGCGAAGCGCGGACCGCCTTTAAGTCGGTCGCCGACGAGATCGGCACGAAATATTCTTTGGGTTATTATTCGTCGAACGAAAAGCGCGACGGCAGCTACCGCAAGATCAAGATCGAACTCAAAGACGTTCCGACGGGCGCCGAAATCCGCGCCCGCGAAGGTTACACCGCGCCAACGAAGTAGTTTCAAATTTCAAGTTTCAATTTTTCAGATTTCAGGTTTCAGGTTTCAAGTGGCGCGATTCAGCGTAGTTTGAATTTTCCGACGCGGAACTTTAGACTTGAAACTTGGAACTTGAAAGCTTGAAACTTTAATTTATGAAATTTAACCGGATAATTTTGATGATTTTGGACAGCGCCGGAATCGGCGAAATGCCTGACGCGGCGAATTGGGGCGATGCCGGCAGCGACACGCTCGGGCATATTCTTGCTTCGCGCAAGGTTAATTTGCCGAATCTGCAAAAATTGGGGTTGGGAAATATCAGAACTTTAGCGGAATTGCCGGCGATCGAAAATCCGCTCGGCAATTACGGCAAATGCACGCTCAAATCGAACGGCAAAGACACAACGACTGGACATTGGGAAATGGCGGGCATTATTTTGAAAAAGGCTTTCCCGACCTTTCCCGAAGGTTTTCCGCCGCGTATTATCAATGAATTTGTCGAACGGGCAAAGCTGCCCGGCGTGCTCGCCAACGTTCCGGCTTCGGGGACGGAGATCATCAAAGAATTTGGCGAAGAACATCTCAAGACGGGCAAACCGATCGTTTACACTTCGGCGGATTCGGTTTTTCAGATCGCCGCGCACGAAGAGATCATTCCCGTCGAAAGACTTTACGAAATCTGCCGGATTGCCCGCGAAATTCTTGACGGCGCGGATAAGGTCGGTCGCGTGATCGCGCGTCCGTTTCTCGGTCAAACCGCCGAAACTTTCAAACGCACCGAAAACCGTCACGATTACGCTGTGCCGCCGCCGCCCGACAATCTTTTGCCGCTCTTAAAAAATAAAGGTTTGGACGTGGTTTGCATCGGCAAGATCGCCTCGATCTACGATTCGCTCGGCGTCACCGAAGATCTGACGGCAAAGAATAACGAACAGGTCACCGACATCACGATCAAAGCATTGGCGGACGAGACAAAAGGTTTGATTTTCGCGAATCTGGTCGATTTCGATATGCTTTACGGACATCGCCGCGATGTTGAAGGTTATGCCAAAGCGTTAGAGGTCTTTGACGCGCGATTGCCCGAAATTTTCAGCGCGATGCGCGGCGACGATCTGCTGGTCCTGACCGCCGATCACGGCAACGATCCGACCAAAGAAGGTTCCGACCACACCCGCGAATACGTGCCGCTGCTTGTTTACGGCAAATCCGCTAAGCAAGGCGTGAACTTGGGAACACGCCAATCTTTGTCGGACATCGGGCAAACGATCGCCGAGAATTTCGGTTTGAAATTAAAGGACGGCGAGAGTTTTTTGAATGAGGTTTAGCCAAACTTTTTGCCGTTCATCAAAACTCGAATCCGCGCGAAATCTTTACTCGATGACATTTTCAATGAGAAGCGTGTTCGGCACGGTAATTTCGCGTCCGTCTGTTTCGAGGCTCGTGGTGACGGCGCCAACCGTACCGATTTTGCCTTTGACGCCCTGAATTTCAACCTCTTTTCCGGCGGGAAAATGTTCGCGGGCAAAGGCTCCGGCTAAAATATTGGAAACGACCGATTTACTTCCTAATCCCAAAGCCAAAGCCAAAGCCAAACCGAGCGAAACGATCAGAACCGTAAAAATAATGGTCAAGATATTGGTTTGCACGCCGAGCTGTGAAAGACCGAGAATTAAAACTACCAAATTCAGAAAATAGCGCATAAACAAACCGATCGCGCCGGCGTATTCGAGTCCGGCTCCTTTGGCAGATGCCGCGACCGAACCGGCAATTATCTTGGCGATTGCCAACCCGATGATAAAAATTAAACCCGCCGCCACTAAATTTGGCAAATATGTGAGAAACTGCCCAAAAAGTTGTGAAATATAATTAAGTTTTAAAGCTTCGAATGTCGGAATCAGAAAAAGGAAAAGTAAAATGAGATAGATCGTGCGCCCCAAAATCGCGGCAGGTGCCCGCACAAAACCCATATCGCGCAAAATCTCCGTGATGCCGCGATTTTCGGCGATCGTATCAACATTCATCGTTTGAAAAATTTTTACGGCAAGCCGCCCGATGATTTTGGCGATCAGCCAACCGATCAGCAAAATCAAAATCGCACTGATTAAATTAGGCAGAAATTCGACCACCTTTTGAACATTTTCGCCGAGTGCTTTTTGCAAAGCATTTGTCACCGTTTCGTATATTCCCTGCATTATTTTTCTCCTTCGTTCTGACTTTCTTTGTTTTTCTTTTGCTGACCGAATATTAATTTGAGAAAAGCATCGATCACCGCCCCAAAAGCAAACGCCTGCCGTTCGACCAAATCTTTGCCGAGCTGCGCCGTCCGCATCCTTTTTTGCAGACGCCTCAAAACATCGTCGGGCGCGGATTCTTTCAACTGTTCGAGCTGCGTCAAACTTTCGCCTTCTTCCAAATCTTCTTCAAATATTTCTTGTTCGTGCATATTTATTGTGCCTTTTGATAAACCGCGCGAAAATCATCTCTTGCCCGCATCAGCCGCATTTTGACCGCGCCGACGCTGAGTTCCAATGATTCGCCGATCTCTTTCAAATCCAAACCCATCACATATTTCATGATTAAAATTCCTCTTTGGTCGGGCGAAATTTGATCGAGCGCGGCTTGCAATGATTCCGCGACATCTTTTGTCAAACCGTCATTTTGCCGCCGCTTTTTTTCTTCCGTGTATTCGCCGATAACTTCTCTTTGACGTGCTTTCCGATTGATAAAATTCAAACAATGATTATGCGCGATGCGGTAAACCCAACTCGAAAATTTCGAGCGTTCTTCAAAGTTTTTGAGATTGAGGAAAATTTTCGTCAAAACTTCCTGCATTAAATCTTCGGCATCCGAACGGCGTCCGACAAGCCGATAGCAAAGCGTGAAAACAAGGTCTTTGTACCTCCCGATCAAAATTTCGAACGAAGCGTGGTTGTAAGGCAATTCACGCTTGCACCGGGCAATCAGTTCGGCTTCGTCCGTCCAAGTTTTCATTGTTTGTTAATTTGACATATTTCAGCGTAAAAAAGTAACAAAACACTCTTTTTCTTTTATCCGTTACTTTCCGGCGAATTCGTCTGTCTTAGAGACAAAAGAGATACAAAAGACCGCGAGGCAATAATTTGTCAAATCGCTGGTCGGAAATTATCGGAACTTTATTTAAGAAATTTATGAATTATTTAAAAAAACAACTAACAAATACAGGCATTTTAATCATTACCTTGATTTTTCTGACAGTCGCTTTCAGCGTCGCGGCTTCGGCGCAAACCAATCTCGAAGTTTTTCGGACAGAACTTGCCGTGCCTTTTGATAAAGTCGAAGGGAAAATCTTGGCGGTCGGCGAAACGCTCGTGTTTATCGATGATGACAAACCCGAATTCTCGTTTGCGATCGGGAAAAACAACATCGCCGATCTGCAAAAAGACGACGAAGTTTTAACCGTTCAAACCAAACTCGCCGTCAGAGACCGTTCGGGCGAAAGAACGCGCTTTGTTTTTCGTTTGAAAGACGGCAAAGCCAGCGATCTCGTCAGCAAATTAAACGCCGATTTTCCAAGTCGAATAATCACCACCGGCGAAACGCCGAAAACCAATATCGCGACTTCGAAGATTTATGAAGTCGAACATCAACACCGTTTTTACGGAAGCTGCACCGGACGTTTGATTATCGGCGACGACCGGATTTCGTTCGAATCGACCGACGACCGCGATCATTCGCGTCAATGGCTTTTTACAAATATCAAAAAAATGAAACGAAACAGCCCGTATAAACTGGAAATTAAACCATTTACAGGCGATAGTTACACATTGGACATTTTGGGACAAGGGATGGATATTACCGATTTCAAAAGGCTTCAAGATAAATTGGCGGCAGCAAAAGCCAGTCGCTAAAAATTAACTTCAACAGCAGGAAAATTTTAGAAAAGCGGGAGAAAAATTATGAGCGATATAATAGCGAATTTAAAAACAAACATGCAGCAGAAACTCGTCCGTTGGGGGATCTTCGCGGCGGTTTTGCTGATCGCCTTTTTACTCGGTCTAGTGCCGATGTGGATGCAGAAACGGGCGGTTGCAGAAGAACTTGCGACGGCGCAAAAACAGCTTCGTAAATCTGAAATCAAAGGTTTGCTGACGACCGCGATTGTCGAATCGAATCGCGGCGAATATGAACCTGCGCGACAGGAAGCGAGCGATTTTTTTACACGGCTGCGGGCGGAAATCGAGAAGGGCGATGAAAGCGCGTTGTCGAAAGCAGAACGCGACCAACTGGCACCGATTTTCGCTAATCGGGACGCGACGATCACAATGTTGGCGCAGCGCGATCAAGCGTCGGTCAAACGTTTGACCGACATTTATGCGATCTATCAACAAGCCCTCGGTGCGCCGCCGCCATCGCCGACCGCGACAACTTCGCCCGTTGTCTCGCCGTCACAACCGCCGCCATCGCCGACCTCGCCGACACCATAAAACGATTGCGGTTCAAATGTCGAAAAGACGACGATAAAGTTTTTAATATTTATCGTCGTCTTTAAAATTTGTAAAGAGGAAAATATGCAGCAGACTATAAATAAAGAAATGGAAAGCACCTTGATGCAGTGGCTTTATGATCCGACGGTCGGCAAAATCGTCGCGGCGATTATCGCCGTGATGATCGTGGTTTTTATTTCGCGCATCGGCAAAGCTTCGATTACGCGCTATGTCAAAGCGGTTGACACGCGCTATCGTTTGAAAAAGTTCATTACTTTTCTCAGTTACGTCGTCGTCGCGTTTTTGCTGACGCTGATCTTCAGCGACCGGCTCGGCGGTTTGACGGTCGCGATGGGCGTTGCCGGGGCGGGCATCGCGTTTGCTTTGCAGGAAGTGATTGCGAGTTTTGCGGGTTGGTTTGCGATCACCTTTGCGGGATTTTATAAACCCGGCGACCGCGTGCAGCTCGGCGGCATTAAAGGCGATGTGATTGATGTCAGTTTCCTCAGAACGACGATTATGGAAATCGGCGAATGGGTCAAAGGCGATCTTTATTCGGGGCGCGTCGTGTTGATTGCCAATAGTTTCGTCTTCAAAGAACCGGTTTTCAACTATTCGGGCGATTTTCCTTTTTTGTGGGACGAGATCATAATTCCCGTCAAATACGGCGGCGATCATCGTTTGGCACGAAAGATTTTGAACGATGTGGCTAATGAACTTGTCGGCGAATACGCGACGAAAGCCATCGAATCGTGGAATGAAATGGTTAAAAAATATCTACTCGAAGATGCCGGAGTCGAACCGATCGTGACGCTTGTTACCAACGATAATTGGATGGAATTTACAGTGCGCTACGTTGTCAGTTTCAAAAAAAGACGCGGCACGAAAGACGCGCTTTTTACACGTATTTTGGACGAATTTGAAAAAACCGACCGCAAAGTCGAGTTTGCTTCGGCGACGTTTCATCTGGTCGAAACGCCGACGATTGACGTTCGTATTTCAAACGCGCCGAATTAATTTCTGCGATCGGCGTGACATTTTGCCGGTTGCGTCTGTCTTAGAGATTGAAAAGCAAGTTTGATGAAGAAAATGCAAGAGATCCGAGTGATTAACCCGGCGGCAGATTCAAAATTTAAAATCGCTTTGAAAAGGAGTAAAAATATTATGGCAAAAGAAGCAACAGCATTAGAAACATTAGATAACAATGAAATTACGACGAATGAAGAAAACAAGGCGACAGCGCTCGTTTCCGAATACGGCAAAACGGTGATTTCCGATTCGGTCGTGGCGAAGATCGCCTCGATCGCGACCCGCGAAGTCGCCGGCATTCATTCGATGTCGGCACGCGGAATGAGCGGCACTTTGGTCGGGCTGGCGCGGAAAGTGACGGGCAGCGACACCCGCGGACAAGGCGTTGATGTCGAAGTCGGGACAAAAGAAGCGGCGATTGATTTGAGCGTGACGATCAACTACGGAGTCAGTATTCCGCAGGTCGCCGCCGCCGTTCGCAAAAATGTCATCGAAACGATCAAAATTATGACCGGCTTGATCGTAAAGGAAGTCAACATTGACGTAACCGACCTTTATTTTCCCGATGACGATGAAAAAGAACCGGAAAAAGAACGCCGCGTCGAATAATCGGTTGTCAGTTTAACGATGGTTTTTCAGGTAATTTAGAGAGATTTTAATGAAGATATTTAATCGAATGTTGATCGTCATTCTGACGCTTGCGGTGATGGCTGTTTCGCTGCTCCTGCTGCTGCTGCAAGTTTTCGACCTCAACGCACCTGAAAATGTCGGATTGCCGCTTTGGTTGACGGAGAAAATTTTTCCGTCAATCGAAAGCGATTGGCAAACACGCCTGACGTTCACAGGAATTTGCGCGGGCGCGTTTGTCTTGGGCGCTGTTTTTTTATACATCGAATTGCGCCAGTTTTTCTTTAATGAGCCGCGTTTTTTGATTTTGCAGGATGATTTGGGAAAAGTCGAAATAACCGAAAGCTGCATCGGCAAATTTATCAATCAGCAAGCGCGTTTGTTCAGTGATATTTCCGATGTAAATTCGCAGATCATCAATAAAAAAGACGGTCTGCAAATTAAAAGCCGCATCATTGTTAAGCCCGGCACAAAAATTTCCGAACTTGGACGAAATCTGCAAAATCACCTGAAAACAAAATTGGAAAGCAATCTCGGTTTATTAATTTCCGACGTCATCATTACCGCCGAAGTCGGTGAAGCCGCGAACCATTCCCAAAAATCTTTGAGATGACATCTAACCGATGAATTATTTAAAGAAATATTTTAATTTTGCTCAAATATCTATTTTAATAGATGTTTGAGCAAAGCGCTTTTATTTTTTGATAATTGCTTATATGATGACCTTCTAAAATTATTAAAATAGCCGGTAAAGTCTAACAAAATCTACATGGAAAACATCGCCGCAGAAAACAGTGATGCGCCGTCTTTAAAAAAATACGGGACTTTTCAGGGGGTCTTTGTCCCGACATTATTGACGATTCTCGGCGTGATTATGTATCTTCGCGCCGGTGCGGTGGTCGGCAATGCCGGACTTTTCGGCGCGTGGATAATTATTTCGATCGCTTTTACGATCACGATCAGCACGGCGCTTTCGATGTCTTCGATCACGACCAATATTCGGATCGGGGCGGGCGGCGCGTATTCGATTATCTCGCAATCGCTCGGTTTGGAAGTCGGCGGCAGCATCGGGATTCCGTTTTATTTGTCGCAAGGTCTGGCGACGGCGATGTATGTTTTCGGTTTTCGTGAAGGTTGGTTGAGTATTTTCCCGAATCATCCGGCGATTCTTGTTGATTTGATAACTTTCGCCGTGATTTTCGGCATTGCGTTTATCAGCACGAATCTGGCTTTTCGCATTCAATACGTCATTATGGCGATTATTGCCGTTTCTTTGGTTTGTATTTTCGGCACTTTTTATACCGGCGCGGCGCAGTATCAGCCTGATCTTTGGGGCAGTTATGCCGGATTTCCCGAAAGCGGATTTCAAGGCACGAATTTTTGGTTTGTGTTCGCGCTGTTTTTTCCGGCGGCAACCGGAATTATGGCGGGCGCGAATATGTCGGGCGAATTGAAAAGTCCGCGCCAGGCGATTCCGCTTGGAACATTAGCGGCAATTGCCGTCGCTTACGTTGTTTATATGGCTCTCGCTTACTGGTTTGCAACCGTTGCCACGCCGCAGGAACTGGTTGAAAATTACAACATCGCGCTGGAGCGTTCGCTTTGGAAACCGGCAATTGTCGCCGGACTTTTGGGGGCGACGTTTTCTTCCGGTTTGTCGTCTTTGGTCGGCGCACCGCGCATTTTGCAGGCACTTTCCGAACATCGAATCATTTTCGGGAAAAGATATTTGGCACGAAAAACGGCAAAAGGCGAACCGCGCAATGCTTTGATATTAACCGGCGTGATTGTTCTTCTTGCTTTGTTTTTGCGAGATTTGACGGCAATCGCCGTTCTCGTTACGATGTTTTTTTTGATTACTTACGCAATGATCAACATCGTCGTTTTAATCGAGCAAAGTCTTGGTTTAATAAGTTTTCGTCCGAGTCTGCGGATTCCGCAAACTGTTTCGCTCGTCGGCACAATCGGCTGTTTAGTCGTGATGTTTATTGTCAATCCGGCGTTCAGTTTGGTATCTTTGGCGATTGTTTTCGGCATTTACATTTTTCTGACCAAACGAAATTTAAGCGCACCGTTCGGAGATGTGCGAAGCGGCTTGTTTATTTCGCTGGCGGAATGGGCGGCGCGAAGAATGACGCAGCTTTCGACTTCAAAAGCACGGGCTTGGAAGCCGAATCTTCTTATTCCGGTTGAAGATGCACGCGATTTGCGCGGCACGTTTCGGCTGATTTACGATATTGCTTATCCGAAAGGTTCGATTCATTTGCTCGGATTTGCCGAAGATCATATCAATTCGAGTTTGAAAACCGATTTGCCGAAAGTTACCGAATCCTTGCGCGAAGAAGACGTTTTTGCTTATTCGACTTTGATTGAAAAAACCGACTTCGGGCGCAATCTTTTGACGAGTATGAGTACGATGGGCGCGGCTTTTTTGAGTCCGAATATTCTTTTTCTCTCGATTCCCGCGCCCGAAAACACTATACGCGAAGAAGATTTGAAAACGGTTATCGGACAGGCGCGTGAAAGCAAACTCGGCGTTGTTTTATTCGGCGACCACAAGCAATCGGGTATGGGACGAAAACGCCGGATAAATATTTGGGTGCGCGACCAAAGCGCGAATTGGGATATAATTCAGGGAGTCAGCAATATTGATTTGTCGCTGTTGCTGGCTTACCAAATCGAACGCAATTGGAAAGGAAAAATTAATCTTTTAACCGCTGTCAACGATGCCGAAAATATTGCCGCCGCCGAAAAATATCTGGAAAATCTCGTCGTCATGTCGCGCCTTCCCGACGCGCGTGTACAAGCCTTTGGCGGAAGTTTTGCCGAATGTATCGGACAAGCACCGCAAGCCGATTTGAATATTTTCGGTTTGCCTGATGAAATTGATTTCGACTTTGCGCGGCAGATGGTCGAAGAAACAAAGTCAACCTGCATTTTCGTGCGCGATTCGGGCGATGAAAATGCTTTGGCTTAAAGAATATAGTAGTAAATTAAAAGTAAGGCAGAGGGAAATTGTCCATAGATGAACACGGATGAACACAGATTTTTTAAGGATAAAAGTAAATAATTAGCTGTAG
>JBBQOA010000132.1:0-9484 GCA_038330465.1 Pyrinomonadales bacterium | reverse complement strand
GAACGTCCCAATCGCTATCGACGGAAGCAAATCCCCAAGCGCGGCTGCCGCTTTCGACCGCGAGCAGAATTTTTATATCGCTTTGTTCTTCAACTCGCGCAAGCTCTTTTTTAATTTCTTCAAACATCCGTCAAACAGCTTTTGTTAACGGCGCATAAAGTTTTTTCAAATCTTCTGCGTCGTCAAAAAACAAACCTTCGCCGACCGGCTGAATTGCTTTAACAACCAGATCAGCCCAATCTTTATCGACCAGATTTTCGATTACCCAGCCAATCAAATACTGCTGCGCCAAACAACCGCCGGCAGTCGCGATGCGCCCGTGCGCGACAAACGGTTTTTCGACCGTCTCGATGCCGAAACTTTCGAGCGCGGCTTTCGAGGTCGGATAAGTCGTCGCCGTTTTGCCTTCTAAAAGCCCAAGCCGCGCCAGAATCAAACTGCCCGAACAGATCGAGCCGATCAGTTGTTTTTCCGGCTTCAGATCAAATTTCGCGAGCCAGTTTTCATCCGCGATGCGGTCGCGCGTGCCCTGTCCGCTGACGAACAAAACGGCGTCCGCGTCGTTCGCTTCTTCGATTCTTCCCGAAGTTTTGACTTCGATATTCGTCGCCGAAAGATGAGTTTCGCGTTCGCCCAAAATTTTCACTTCCCAACCCGGCACGCGGACGCGGTTAAGCAAATCCCACATCAGCCACAGATCCAAATCCGTAAATTTATCGAAAATAACAATTGCAATTTTCATATTTCATTTAACAAGCACAATGGTTGTTACCTTTGGCTTTTTCAAAACATTCTCTGCCTTCTCTAAAGGCTAAATACGCGATACCGAGCGTTCCCGCGATGTCAACGTAGGCGAAGTTTGTCAGTTCGTAAATCACACTGCTGACCAGCAAAACCACCGACATATAAACACAAACTCTGGTGCATTCCGCGTCCGCCAATATCGCGTCGGAATTTAATTGTGTGCCGGCTCTCGTCTTTCCGGCGATCAATCCTAACATCACGACGATCGAAATAATAGAAACGACAACGCCCCAAAAAGTCGTGGCGGGTTTGTTTCCCGACCAAATGTTGTAAGCCGCCGTTGTCAAAAGTCCGGCAACCAAAATATAAAAAGCGAAACCCGTAATTTTTAGCGCGGTTCGTTCAAACTCATCTCTCAGACTTTCTGGATTTTGCTGAAACCGCCAGACAAGATGCGCGATTCCGATGCCCGAAATCACTTCGATAAAACTATCAATCCCGAAACCGAACAACGCTAGACTTTCATCCGCGTAACCGAAATAAGTTGAAATCAAACCTTCGATAACATTGAAAACGATTGTAAAAACGGCAAATCCGAATGCCAATTTATAAAATCTATTAATTTGTCGCGGCAAACTCGCTTCCATTTAGATCGTTATTTCTCCTTTCAAATACAAAACCGCATTTCCGCCGATCTTCACCCGTTCGCCTTTCATTTCACAAAATAATTCGCCGCCGCGTGCCGAGATCTGCCGCGCATAAAGCGTTTCTTTGCCTAATCTCTCAGCCCAAAAAGGAATCAAGCTGCAATGGATCGCGCCCGTTACGGGATCTTCCGGAATGCCGATGCGCGGCGCGAACATTCTTGAGACAAAATCGCACTTTTCGCCCTTTGCCGTGACGATCACTTCGTCAAACGGAATTTTCGCGAGCGCCGAGAAATCCGGCGCGATTTCGGCGATCTCGCTTTCTTTTTCAAACAGCATCAAAACCATATTCCCCTGCGTTTCCCACGTTTGCAGCGGACGCTTGCCGACCGCTGCGACAAGGTTTTCGTCAATTTCAATTTCATTGACGCCGTAGCGCGGAAAATCCAGCGTCAAAACATCGCCTTGTTTTTCGACGCTCAAATTGCCGCTGCGGTGCGAATGAAAATTAACGCGCGTATCTTCGAGCTTCAAACAATTAAAGATCACAAACGCCGAAGCGAGCGTCGCGTGTCCGCAAAGATTGACTTCGACCGTCGGCGTAAACCAGCGAATCTCGTAAACGTCGTCTTTTTTGACGAAAAAAGCGGTTTCGGCGAGATTGTTTTCCGCCGCGATCTTGAGCATCGTTTCGTCCGCGAGCCAATTTTCAAGCGGACAAATCGCCGCCGGATTTCCCGCAAAGAGTTTGTTCGTAAAAGCATCAACCTGAAAAATCGTTAAGTTCATATATTATTTTTGCCGCGGATCAACACGGATTTCGCGGATCAAAATAATTTAATTAAATCCGCGAAATCCGCGTTGATCCGCGGCTAATTTAATCTTTCACCGCCGCGATCGCCTGAATTTCGATCTTTGTTCCGAAATGAAGTTCCTTGACCGGAACGATCGCCCGCGCCGGTTTATGTTCGCCTAAAATCCGTTTGTAAACTTCGTTCACTTTGTCCCAATCGTCCATCTCCGAAACATAGATCGTCATCTGCAAAACGCAGGTTAAATCGCTGTTCGCCGCGCGCAAAATCGCTTCGACATTTCTGAGCGCAAGTTCCGTCTGCGCCTCGATCGCGCCCGTTTCGACTTCGCCCGTCGCGTGATTCATCGGCAATTGCCCCGACACAAAAATCAAGCCGTTAAATTCTACGGCTGGCGAATAATGACCTTTCGGTTCCGGCACGTCTGGTAAAAAAATTTTCTTCAACTCAAATTCTCCAAAATCTTTTCGATTTCCTTTTTCAAATTCCCTAAATCGTTTTGAGCGATATTCCAGATAATTTCCAAATCAACCGTTGCGTAACCGTGAATAATTCTGTTTCGCGTCGCAATTATTTTTCGCCATTCGATCTGCGGCGTGTTCGAGCGAAAATCTCTCGTCAGATTATTTGCGGCTTCACCAATCACTTCAACGTTTCTGACAACCGCGTCAATCGTCATCGAATCGTTTTGAAATTTGGCGTAATCAACATTTTGCAAATAAGTTTTGATCTTGCCGATGCTGTCGAGAATATGTTGGAGAAAAACTTTTTCGTCTTTATTTTCCATAAAGCACCTCTAAATTTTTCAAAACATTTTCCCGAACATCCGGACTCAAACTGTTTTCCGTCACCAAATCAACTTTTCTGCCGAGCGCGTCTTCAATTTCCAAAGCCGCATTAACCCAATCAAATCCTTTCGGCTTTGAAAACCGCACGAGCAAATCAATGTCGCTTTCTTCCGTCGCTTCCCCGCGAGCAAAAGAACCGAAAACGGCGCAAAATTCAATGTCGTTGCGCTCGCAAATCTCGATGATTTTTTCTTTTTCGGCTGAAGCTAAGTTCATATCACTTTTTAATTATTCTGTTTTTGAGTTGCCTGACTGAAATCAATTAACATCGGCTCAGACGCATACCTAAATAAATTAAAGCGATCTTCTTTTTCTTTTGATACCAAAACATTGCCGAAAGCCTTCCAGCGATCTTGTAAATTACGAATTAAATTCGGCTTAAAATACTCAACATTCCAAGGCGAAAGCTCATACCTAGTTTTCAACCAAAGTTTCGTTGGAAATTCCTGCATCTCTTTCCAAGTTTTTAACTCTGGATAGCGATAATGCTTTTCGGCTTCAAAAGAAATTTGAAAATCGCTTGTAAATTCCCACGAGTCTTTAGGTTTAAGAATTTTTGTAAAATCATTGGGCGGAGTTTTTACATCAAGTTTTTCGGCTAGTTTTCGATACCTTTCGCCACCTGCAACAGATTGCCAATATCCATCACCAAAAATAGCCTTGAAATTCTTTGCATCTTCTTCCGATTGATAAAGAGACCATCCGCCAAGCCAATATCCGTCACCAAATTCAGGTTTGAATAAAATAATTGGTTCGGTTCCCAGATTAGAAAACCTCACATCCAGATTAACCTTAAATCGCACAAAAGTTTTATCACTTCGGTCAACCTCTAAATTCGTTACTTTTCCACTAATAACTAATCCGCATCCTTCACTTTCGCATTGGGCAAAAGAATTTTGGGCAAAACAGAGCGTTAAAAATATTGTTACAATTATTGAAAACTGCCTCATAATTTTGCCTTTTACCTTTTTACTTTTGCCTTAACCAACACTTCCTTCGAGTTTCAAGCCCAAAAGTTTTGTCGCTTCGACGGCGTATTCCATCGGGAGCTCGCGGAAAACTTCTTTGCAGAAACCGTTGATAATGAGCGAAACGGCGTCTTCCTGCGAGATGCCGCGCTGTTGCAAGTAAAAAAGCTGCTCTTCGCTGATCTTTGAGGTCGTCGCTTCGTGTTCGACGCGCGCGGTGTTGTTCATCACCTCGATATACGGAAACGTGTTCGCTTCCGATTTGCCGCCGATGAGCATCGAATCGCACTGCGTATAATTGCGCGCACCATCGGCTTTCGGCATAATTTTCACTAATCCGCGATACGAATTATTCGATTTTCCGGCGGAAATTCCCTTGGAGATAATTGTAGATTTGGTGTTTTTGCCGATGTGGATCATCTTCGTGCCGGTGTCGGCGATCTGCGCGTTGTTCGTCAGCGCGACCGAGTAAAATTCGCCGATCGAATTGTCGCCCTGCAAGATCACGGACGGATATTTCCACGTAATGGCTGAACCTGTTTCAACCTGCGTCCACGATATCTTCGAATTGCGCCCGCGCGCCGCGCCGCGCTTTGTGACGAAATTATAAATTCCGCCCTTGCCGTTTTCATCTCCGGCATACCAATTCTGAACGGTCGAATATTTAATCTCCGCGTCATCGAGCGCGACGAGTTCGACGACCGCCGCGTGAAGCTGATTCGTATCGAATTGCGGCGCTGTGCAACCCTCGTTATATGCGACATAACCGCCTTCTTCAGCAACAATTAACGTGCGCTCAAATTGTCCCGAGTCCTGCGTGTTGATTCTAAAATACGTCGAAAGTTCCATCGGGCAGCGGACGCCTTTCGGGATGAAAACGAACGAACCGTCGGAGAAAACCGCTGAATTGAGCGCGGCGTAATAATTGTCCGAAACGGGCACGACCGAGCCGAGATATTTCTGGATTAATTCCGGATAATCGGCGACGGCTTCGGTGAACGAGCAGAAGATGACGCCCGCTTCGAGCAGTTTTTTCTTGTAGGTCGTCGCGACCGAAACCGAATCGAAAACCGCGTCAACCGCGACATTCGCGAGCATTTTTTGTTCGGTCAGCGGAATGCCGAGTTTCTCGAAGGTTTTCAAGAGTTCGGGATCGACTTCGTCGAGACTCGCTTTTTTCGCCTTTTGTTTCGGCGCGCTGTAATAGCTTATGTTTTGAAAATCGATGCCCGGATACTGAAAATTCGCCCAATTGTCGGGCGCCGTCATTTCGAGCCAGCGGCGATAAGCTTTGAGCCGAAATTCGAGCAGCCATTCGGGCTCGTTCTTTTTCGACGAGATCAGCCGGACGACATCTTCAGACAAACCTTTCGCGATCGTTTCCGTTTCGATGTCGGTCGTGAAACCGTATTTGTATTCTCTGTTCGCTAATAATTCCTGCGTTGCTGTTGACATATATTTTTTTTGCTTCTAAATCTTTTAGTTGTTGCCGGCTCGCTGCGGCTCGATCGTCCGATGAATGCCCTGAATTTGGTGGAATGCCGCGTCAACCGAGCTCTCGCTGCCGACGAGTTGCGCCAAGGTGATCTGCGAAAGCGCGTTTTCAACAATTTCGTGAAGCCCGACAATGACCGGACGAATTCCGCAATCGCCGTTGTGAACGCACGATTCGAGCACGCCCGTATAACTTTCGCAATGCTTGCTTAAAACGTCTTCGTCCAAAATCTTGATGACTTCGTTCAGACAGATCTCGCCCGCCGCCCGCGCCAGACTGTAACCGCCCTTGGTGCCGCGAATCGCTGAAACAAACCCGGCTTTGTTCAAAAGCCACATCAATTTTCCCGCGTTTGCCTGCGAAATGCCTTCGCGCTCGGCGATCTGCGGCAGCGTCAAACTTTCGCCGTCGCCCAAGGTCGCCAGCTGCACCAAACACCGCAATCCATATTCTTCCTGTGCCGATATTTTCATAAGTATTATCCGGGTCTAAAGATTTTCGAGAGACTCTTATAGTGATAGAATCTCAAATCTTTACTTTTGTGTCAAGATTGTTGATTCTCCGTGTTTTCAAGTTTTTAGACCGACAAACCGCGATTCGACTTTCGTCCGGGCTTTGTTGAGAAGCAAATTCAGCCAGCGGCGCGTGCCGCAGGCTCAATTGCGGCGCGTCTTTGGCGCTTTTATTTTTATTGGAAACACTTTGCCGGGATCAAAAAACCGAAAATATTTGATCAAACAAATCTTTCACTCTGAAATAATTTTTTCGCGGCTCAACCAATTTTTCATATTCATTTCCGAGGCATCACATTCTAAATTTCTTTCGATACACCACAGCGGTTTCCATTCACGAAAAGCATTGTCCGAGAAAATTTGCAGAAAATCCGCATCCTCACTAATTTTCAAATAATCGTATTCCCAATCTAAAAGCACTCGCGGTTCGGTCGTTGAAAAGGCGATCTTTTTATCGTTCGGAAATATATTTTCTTGTGCCTTAACCGTTACTTTCCAAAAATAACCGCTGTTCGGCTTGCCGTCTTTCCAGTCTTTATTAAAAGCCTTGCTGACCTCAACAACCTGTCCGCGAACCCAACCTTTTTCGGCAATTGCCGCGCCCGTGTCGCCCAGATACGCGCAAACCGGATCGTCTTTGCGAAACATTTCGTTGCGCAATTTCGGCAAAGTCGGTTTGTTTATAGATTTCGGAAGCAATTCGTTTTCGATAAAGTCAATTGCCGTGCGGATTTTTTTCATATCCTGCGAGTCTTCGTGGTCGGCGAGCATTCGATAAATATTTTCCTGCGCGAGCTGAACAATTCTTTCGAGATTGTTTTTGCCGATGATTTCCAGATTATTCCACGATTTTATTCCGCTCAGCCGATCGCTTTGATTTCCGATAAGTTGTTGTAAATTCGGCAAGTTTTTGTTCATAAGTTTAAAAGATCTGACGTTAAATTTTGCGCCGTTTCGATCAGCAAAAGCGGTTCGATCCTGGTTTTGTAAAAAATTACGTGCGGGCTTTCCCAGAGCGGTTCTTCGCGGCTGCCGCGCAGTTCGTGCGAGGCGGCGATGATGAATTTCGTAAAACGCGCCGCCGCCAATTCTTCGAGTCTTTTCTGCAAAGTTTTCGGCGTCCAAAAACCCAGAATATCGAGATAGATCTTTTCTTCTGAAGGCGCGTGCAGAACCAGATCGGGCACGAACGCCGTTTTGCCGAGATCGATGACTTCGCGGTTTTGTTTTAAATGCCAATCAAGGACAAGTTTTTCCCAGTTTTTTTGAAGCTTTTGAATGTCCGGATTTTCATACGGCGGTTCGTCAAAGCGATTTGAAACGATCTCGGTTTGCGCGCTTGTCAGTTCAAAAAAAAGATTTTTGCCTTTCTTTTGGACGATCTCGGCGCGAAATTTCCAGTCGCGGCAGAGCAGCAGCGCGGGCAGAAAAACCGCCATCTGAATGCCGTATTTTTGCGAACGATGAAAAATTGAAGCCGCACCCGTCAGCGTAATTTCGTAACCGTTCGCCGAGTTTCCGGCAACGGAATGGATCAGACCGAAATGTTTGATCCAGCCGAAGATCGCACGGTAATTGTTCAGATCGCCGGGCGCGACACCGATTTTCATCTCGATACATTTATAAAGCAAGGCTTGCGCCTGCGCGAGATTATAAAGATCGAGCAATTCCGGCGGCGTGATCGAATCAAAAGAAATCAGCTGTTGCTGCGCGGGCAGATCGGCGTAAAGATTCGCGATGATCAATTTCGCATCGGTTTGAAATTCTTTCGCCGCCGTTTCCAAAACGCCGGCTTTTTCCGCCGAACCGGGAAAGATCGGATGCGAGCGGCGCGCTTCGAGAAAGACCTTTTGGCGAATCTCAATGGGTTCGGCAGGCGCCGAAGTTTCAAATTCGCAGCGGTCGTTGAGCAATTTGATGAGTCCGCGCAAGATCTTGTAATCCGTTCCCGTGCCGATATATTCTTCGAGTTCGCGTTCGATGTCGCCGCGCGCCGTGCCGATGAATTCCTCGAAAATTTCGATCAAACCCGCCGCGTCTCTGAGACATCGGACGTCATCGGTTTTGATCAGAAACGGAAAAATTTTATCGCCGCGCCGGTAGCTGACGGCTAAGTCGGATGTCAACATTTGTTATAATCATTTTCGTTCAAAGCCGGAGTTTCGGCAAACAGCGCGGAAGATTTGGTCTTTGACCTTTGATCTTTGATTTTTGATTTTCTACCTGGCGATCGGGATTTGAGCTAAATATCCAAAGATCAAAAACCAAAGATCAAAAATCAATATCCTATAAAAAAATGAATATTCTGGTCTTAAATTGCGGCAGTTCGTCGCTCAAATTCCAACTTATCGCGACCGATCTCGAGCGCATCGAGCAAAACGCCGATCAAAGACTGGCGCACGGACAGATCGAACGGATCGGCGGCGCGGCGATTTTGAATTTCACGGTCGAAGGCAAGGAACCCGAGAAAAGTGCCGCGCCGATCCGCGATATTTCGGCGGCGCTCGATACGGTCATTAAATGGATGGCGGCGCAATCGATCGAAGGCGTCAACAATCTCGGCGACATCGATGCGGTCGGGCATCGCGTCGTTCACGGCGGCGAATATTTTTCGCAGTCGGTTTTGGTCACCGACGAGGTTTTGCGGGCGATCAAAGACTGCATCGAACTCGCGCCGCTCCATAATCCGGCGAACGTCAAAGGCATTCAGGCGGTCCGCGAGCTTTTCGGCAAGGCGCTCCCGCAAGCGGCGGTTTTCGATACGGCGTTTCACCAAACCTTGTCCGAAAAAGCTTTTCTTTACGCGATTCCGTATCAGCTTTACCGTCGCCACAAGATCCGCCGCTACGGTTTTCACGGCACATCGCACCGTTATATCGCGTACCGTTACCGGACGATCGACAATATTCCGCGAGAAAACGTCAATGTCATCACGCTGCATCTCGGCAACGGCTGTTCGATCGCGGCGATCAAGGGCGGCAATTCGATCGATACTTCGATGGGTTTGACGCCGCTCGAAGGTCTCGTGATGGGCACGCGTTCGGGCGATCTGGACGCGGCGATTCTCGAACTCATCGGCGCCAAAGAAGGTTTGACGATTCACGAAACCGAGATGCTGCTCAACAAACAATCGGGACTTCTCGGGATTTCGGGCTTGACCAACGATATGCGCGAGCTGCTCGCCGAAATGGAAGAATCCGGCGACCGCCGCGCGCGCCTCGCGATCGAGATTTTCTGCTACCGCGTGAGCAAATATATCGGCGCGTATTTAGCGGCGATGAACGGCACGGACGCGATAATTTTCGCGGGCGGCATCGGTGAAAATTCGCCGAAAATTCGCACCCTTATTTGCGAGAATTTAAAATGGTTCGGCATCGCGCTCGATGAATCGCAAAACTCGGCGCACGTCGGCGGGCGTGAAGGCGTCATCAGCACCGCAGATTCGCGCACGAAAATCT
>JBBQOA010000131.1:0-9571 GCA_038330465.1 Pyrinomonadales bacterium | reverse complement strand
CGGCGGACGCATCGGTTACGAATTTGTGCCGGCGCTTTCGGGTGAAACGATTGTCGAGCGTCCGAATTTGAACAAAAATCTGACGCAAGTTTTTGATGATCTCGAAAAAATTCTCGGCGCGCAGGGACTTTACGAAAAAGAAGCGAAAGCGATGATTGAAACGTGGAAAGATTCATGGTTTGAAGAAGGCTTGCGCGTTTTTTACATTCTGCCGCGAATGACAACCGACGAAATTTTGCCGTTGACGGTTCAGCCGCAACCGCAGGAAACCGTCCGTGTACTGGTCGGGCGCACCGAAGTTATCACGCCTGAAATGGAACAAGACGTGCAAAAACAGGTTGGATTCCTCAGTTCAAATTCAAAAAATGTGCGCGAAGAAGCCCAAAGCAATCTGAAAAAATACGGCAGATTTTACGAACCGATCCTGAAAAATATTTTGGAAAGCGAGAAAAACGCGAAAGTTCGGACGCAAATCGAAAAACTCATTGCGTTAAGTTAAGAAAATCTGTCCGCGAAAATCACTATGGAAAATAAAAAAAACTTGTAATACCAAGTTGCGTGAAAAAATCAGATCAAGAAAAATAACTTCGGAATAGCTGATAACTGATAGCTAATAGCTGATAGATTTCTCAGTAAAAAATCTTTCCTCATTTATATATGCAACTTGGTATAAGAGTAAAAAAGACTTGTTGTCCGGCGGTCACAGACACGACTCTTAACTGTCGTTACAAGTTATTTTTTACACGTTCCTAAATATTTTGCAAAAGGATTTAAATCAAATGAATCAGCAAACCGTCGCGCAGTTTCGGTTCGAACCACGTCGATTTCGGCGGCATAATCTGGTTTTCGTCGGAAACTCGCAAAAGCTGTTCGATGGTTGTCGGGAACATCGAAAAAGCAATTTTCCATTGACCGGAATCAACCAATTTTTCGAGTTCCGCCGTGCCGCGAATGCCGCCGACAAAATCGATCCGTTTGTCGGTGCGGACGTCTTCGATTCCCAAAACAGGTCGCAAAATGAAATTTTCCAAACGACTCACGTCGAGAGTTTCGATCACGCCCGGATCGACAAAATAGCTGATATTGAACATCAATTTGCGCCATTTGCCTTCCGTATAAAGACAAATTTCACCCGGATTTTCGGGCGTCGGATTGTCGGTTTCGGAAATATTAAAGCCCGATTCCGCCACTTTTTGCAGAAATTCTTCCGTGCTCAAACCGCTCAGATCTTTGACGACGCGGTTGTAGGCGAGAATCTTTAATTGTTCGGCGGGAAACAGCGCGGCGATCACGAAATTGTATTCTTCTGCGCCTGTGTGATTCGGATTGCGTTCGCGCATTGCGGCGCGCGCCCGCGAACTGCTCGCGGCGCGGTGATGCCCGTCGGCAATATAGATCGCCGGAACTTTTGCGAAGGCTTCGACGAGCGAAGCGGTCGCCGAAATTTTCCAAACTGTGTTGCGAAT
Organism: Pyrinomonadales bacterium; assembly: GCA_038330465.1. Taxonomy (GTDB): domain Bacteria; phylum Acidobacteriota; class Blastocatellia; order Pyrinomonadales; family Pyrinomonadaceae; genus JAFDVJ01. Next base: position 8,105 of record JBBQOA010000131.1, on the reverse strand, counting down.
CAGATTTTTATTGACGTCTTCGGCTTCAAAATCGTAAAGCGGCGCGGTTTTTGTAACGTTATCGACCAATGAATTTATTTCATCAATTCCGCGATAGCAAAGAAATATCAAACCCGTCTGCGCTTCGAGTTCGAGCATATGTTTTGTGCGGTCGTTCTCTTTATCGGGACGCGTTTTTTCGTGCTTTTTAATGAGATCGGTGTCGTATTCGTCGATCGAACAACAGGCAACGACGCTCGTTTGAATCTGTTCATTCATCTGCAATCGATACACGTAAAGACTCGGTTCGGATTCAAGCTGCAAAACGCCTTCGCTCTGCAAACGCTCGAAATTCTCTTTCGCCCGTTTATAAACCTCGTCCGAATAAGGACTGACATCATCCGGCAAATCGATTTCCGAACGCGAAACGTGCAGAAAACTGAGCGGATTTTGGGCAGTAATTTCGCGGGCTTCCGACGCGTTGAGAACATCATACGGAACGCTCGAAACTTGTTTGGCGAGATCTGCCGACGGACGCAGCGCGCGAAAAGGTTTGATCTTTGACACTAAAAATTCTCCTGCTGTTTTAATTTCAAATTTACAATTTTGAAATTATTTATTGACTGCCGAATTGCTGTTTGAAAGCGCCGAATTGGCGAGTTTTTTGTTGATTTCTTCGTTATTCTTTTTCAACATCCCTTCGATGTATTTGTCGCGGGCGAGCTTCCACGCGCCGTTTTCTTTGACGAGCGGCATCGTCATATCGAACGCGCCGGTCGTTTCGTTTTTGACTTCGACGCTTGCCGTGTCGCCTTCGATCTTTTCGTTGCGCGTTCCGGGCGCGTTCTTGATCTTGACCGAAGATTCGCGCCGCAAAAGTTCGTCGGTGGTCGTATTTTGATCTTTTGCCGATTTTTCGATCAGATCGAGCGAGCCTTTCGACAAAAGACTTTTCATTGTGGCAATATCCGCTTTTTGCGAAGCCGCGACATATTGCTTGAGCACGTCGCTCGGACCATTTGCCGCCGGTTGATTGGAATTACAGCCAGCCAACCAAAACGCTGCCAGCAAAATTAAAACATACTGAATCTTCATAAAATCCAAAATCCAAAATCCAAAATCCAAAATCGCCTACGGTTGTCTGCCTTTATTGATAATGTCGTCGAGCTCGTTATTTTTTTGTTCGACTTCCTGTTCGATTTGATTGGCAAAACTCGTCTTGTCGATCTTCCAAACGCCGTCTTCCCTGATGAATTGAACCGTGTTCCAAATGCCGTTTGAATCCTTCATTTCGATCGAAGCCTTGTCGTCCTCGGTTCTTTCGTTGCGGTATTCGGCGGTCGTCTGATTTTCGCCGAAAAGCTTTTCTTTCTTGACGATCTCGTCAACCGTCGTGTTTTGCGAGCGGGCAGATTCTTCCGCCATTTTTAAAGACGCCTGCGAAAGCAAAAGCTTCATCTGCGTCGTATCTTTCTTTTTGAAAGCGTTGCCGTAAACATTGAGTGTTTCAAGCGGCGATAGCAGTTTCGGCTGGTTGACCGAACACGAAACTGCCGCCGCGAGTAAAATAAAAACTATAAATCTTGAATAAAAACGCATTGTTTGAATATCTGTTTCTGAAATCGTTATACTAAAAAAACTAGATTATACCGCAAAACCAAGGAGTGAAAAACAAATGGAACGCAAAAAACTTTCGCCGGACGAAATTCTCACAAATTTAGCCGCGATGCCGGGTTGGCACGCTGAAAACAATATTTTGGCGCGAAGATTCGAATTCAAAAGTTTCTCGGAAGCGTTGGAATTCGTAAATCTTGTCGGCACGATCGCCGAACGGCACGACCATCATCCCGACATCGCGTTCGGTTGGGGCTACGCCGAAATCAATTTAACGACGCACGACCGCAGCGGCATCACCGCGTTTGATTTTGCGGTCGCGAAAGAAATAAACGAGATTTAGACAACGGATTAGACGGATTTCACGGATAAAAATTAAATCTTGAAATCTTGTAATTCCAAAATTAAAGTAAATGTTCGTTTATGAGAAATTTTTAATTGGACGTTACGGTAAAATTTTTACCATTCCGATAGTTCATTAAAGTCCGCAAAATGGGCATTTCCGGCAGCCGTCGTTATTTTCCATAATAGGTAATCGTGCGGAACTCATTAGAAGTTCTTGTCCGTATCAACCCACGATCGGTGATCTTTTTTACGACCTGCCTTTCCGTCCAATTCCCAAACCGATCGAATTTCTTATAGTCGTATGTTTCGACTTCTTTATCGGTTTCCTCTTACCACCAGAATTCATACTTAAGCTCATTTCCATTCTTATCAAGCTGTCGGCGTTTCGTGCTGACCAATTTCCTATCCGGTGAAAGCCATTTCTCTTCCACCCAATCATCTTGATAGGTGAAGGTATAAACGCGCCACAACACGCCCCGATTGCCGTATTCCTTTCTCTCAATTAGCCTTTTCAAAGTGTCATAGCGATAGGCGTATCGATTTCCGTAGCGTGGGTCGGCTGGCGGTAATTTGACATCCTCTTGCCTGCCATTGCTAATCCCATAACTAGTTTCGCCGTCGATGTTTTCCCCATAGGAAACCCGCGCTCCGTCGATAAATCCATAGATACTGACTGATGTTGGATAGCCCGAATCCTGAAACCAGTAATTCTTCAATAAATTTCCAGCCGTGTCGTAAGTTTCATCAGACTCAATCCGACGTTCTTGTGTTCCAATCAGAACCGGCACGTCCTGCGCCTCTTGTCTGACCGATTTAACGCGTCCTTTAAGATTATTATGAGCAGCATCGGTTTGTGTCAGCTTCAAAGCGGGCGATTGCGGAAGAGATTTTTGCGTCGCCGTTTGCATTCTTTTTTCAGCAGTTTCCCTAACTGAAAAGTATTTGACCGAGTTAAAGAGCTTTAATCCTTCTTCAATTCCGCTCTTACCGTAAGCGCTGGCAATGAAGATCATGACCCGATTACCTTCGAGAATATATTTTTGCGGCGTAAGAAATCGGTTTTTGTCTCGAATTCGTATATTTCTCTTCCGCTGAAAGAGGTCGTCGGGAGGGCAATAAACTCAGAGGAATCTTGCAGATAAGCTTTGGTCATTGAATTTAGTGATGAGATAAGTTCATCCTTTGACATTTTCCTCGGCGGATCGTCCAAGTCGATGCAACCTATATCATATGTCGCTAAATTCGACGAAAATCGGTTTATTTTCCCCTGTCCAAGTTCACGATAGGGTGAATAGCCGATCGAAGTTGACAAGGTGAACTCACCCGGAAACGGAAAGCGAAAGCCGCAATCGATATGCTCAAAGTTTTCCGGAAGTTTCACGGGCTTTTGTGGACCTCCGAGCCCTTGCCCAAACGAATCGCCATTTGAAAATATGATCAAAACAGCAATGAGGAGCATTTTTGTTTGAGTTTTCACAATACAATTACATTTCATATCATTCTTTTCCGCGATAAAAAATAAAGCACTTTTTTATTCGCCTTCCTGTAAATGCTGTCTAAACTTGAAGGTTTCAAGGAAAGAAACCCGTCAAAATATCAAAGTTAATTTTTGAAGAACCAGAAATGATTTACAATTCCTGACAGTCAAGATTAAATCTGACACCAGAACTTGTAAGGTCAAATTCCGGTTTTTACACTTAAATTCCGTCCACAATCGCATTCAGCGTCGCCGAAGGTCGCATCGCGGCGTCAGCCTTTTCAGAACTCGGATGATAATAGCCGCCGACATCTTGCGGTTTGCCTTGCGCGCCGATCAATTCTTCGTTGATCTTGGCTTCGTTTTCCTGCAATGATTTGGCGACGGGAGCGAATTTGGCGGCGATTTCGGAATCTGCGGTTTGATTTGCGAGCGCTTCCGCCCAATACATTGCTAAGTAAAAATGCGATCCGCGATTGTCAATCTGCCCGACTTTTCTTGCCGGAGATTTGTCGGTGGCAAGGAATTTCGCATTCGCTTCGTCCAAAGCATCTGCAAGAATTTGGGCTTTTTTATTGTCTTGAGTTTGAGCCAGATGCTCCAGACTTGCCTGCAGCGCCAGAAATTCACCGAGCGAATCCCAGCGCAGATAGCCTTCCTGCAAAAATTGTTCGACGTGTTTCGGCGCACTTCCGCCCGCACCCGTTTCAAACAAACCGCCGCCATTCATTAATGGAACTATCGAAAGCATTTTTGCGGAAGTGCCGAGTTCCAAAATCGGGAACATATCGGTCAGATAATCGCGCAAAACATTGCCCGAAACCGAGATCGTGTCTTTGCCTTCCCGGGCACGTTTCAGCGTTTCAAGCGTGGCGTCTTTGACATCCATAATGCGGATGTCGAGACCGGTTAGTTCATAATTTTGCAGATATTTTTCGACCTTTTGGATGATTTGTGCATCGTGCGCGCGATCTTTGTCGAGCCAGAAAATCGCCGGCGTGTCGGAAAGTTTTGCTCTGCTTATCGCCAATTTCACCCAATCCTGAATTGGAGCATCTTTGGCTTGGCACATTCTGAAAATATCGCCGGTCTGAACATTTTGTTCGAGCAAACACACGCCATTTTCGTCCTCGACTTTCACCGTTCCATCGCCTGAAATTTGGAAAGTCTTGTCGTGCGAGCCGTATTCTTCAGCCTTTTGCGCCATCAAACCGACATTCGGAACAGAACCGAAAGTTTTCGGGTCGATCGCGCCGTTTTTCTTCATATCCTGAATGATCGCGTCGTAAAATCCGGCGTAAGTTCTGTCGGGAATCATGCAGACGGTGTCTTCTTCCGTGCCGCCCGTGTTCCACATTTTTCCGCCGCCGCGCACCAGTGCCGCCATTGAAGCATCGACGATCACGTCCGAAGAAACGTGGAAATTTGTGATGCCTTTGTCCGAATTGACCATCGCAATTCGCGGTCCGTTTTCGATTGTCTTTTCGATGTCGGCTTTTATTTCCGCTTCTTTCGCATTGCCGGCGATCTTCTCAAAAAGCGTTGCCAATCCGAAGTTCGGATTGATGTCCAATTCTTTGAAAGTGTCCTGATATTTTTCAAAAACGTCTTGAAAGTATGTTTCGACGATCGCTCCGAAAATTATCGGGTCGGAAATCTTCATCATCGTCGCCTTCAAATGGGCGGAAAGAAGAACATTTTTTTCCTTGGCTTCCGTAATCGCTTCCCTCACAAAAGATTTCAAGGCAGCAAGATTCATGACCGAAGAATCAATCACTTCTCCTGCTTTGAGCGGTGAAAAATCTTTCAAAATATTTGTAGAACCGTCATTGTCGTAGAAAACAATTCTGAATTTGCCTTCCGTTTCCACGGTCGTCGAGTTTTCGGTTCCGTAAAAATCTCCGGAATTCATATGTGCCACCGACGTTGCCGAATCGGCATTCCAAGCTTTCATTCGATGAGGATTTGCTTTTGCATAATTTTTGACGGCTTTGGCGGCGCGTCTGTCAGAATTTCCTTCGCGCAGCACAGGATTTACTGCGCTTCCCAAAACGCGCGCATATTTTTTGTTGATGGCTTTTTCTTCGTCCGTTTTAGGTTCTGCCGCGTAATTCGGCAATGCGAAACCCTGGCTTTGAAGTTCGGCAATCGCTTCTTCGAGCTGCGGAACAGAAGCCGAAATGTTCGGCAACTTAATAATATTGGCAACAGGCGTTGCCGCCAATTCGCCCAATTCTGCAAGTGCGTCCGCGACTTTTTGGTCGTCCGTTAAGTATTCAGGGAAGTTGGCTAAAATTCTTCCCGCGAGTGAAATATCCGGAACTTCAATTTCAATATTTGTGGATTTTGCAAAAGCTTTTAAGATAGGTAAAAAAGAATGCGTCGCGAGCAACGGCGCTTCATCGGTTAAAGTGTAGTAAATTTTTGACATTATATTGCTTGTTTTTATTTCAGATTATTATATTATTTTGATCACCAAATAACAGTTTACAGTTAAAACACAAGATCAGTTAAGGACGATCAGCAGTTATCGCTATTCTAGTCAACTTTGCTTCAAAACGTAAGTTAAAAAGTCAAAATTATTCTCGTTTTATTATTCAATTCCCAAACCATTCAGGTATTGCAGAATCGAACGATCAGAGGTGAACGGCAAAGGACACGGAATCGAGTTTGCTTCGGAAATTGGATTTGCGGCAATAAAATTTCCCTTACCTAAATCAAAAGTTATTTTGTCTTTAGGAATTTCAATGCCGTTAATTTTGATTGACCTATAGTTCGGAAAAACTAACCTCTGTCAAGCGATTCCTGATGGCAAACTGCACACTATTTTCAGTATTTTTAAAAGTATTGAAAGTATCGAGTTGCCGCCAGAACATACTTGGAATCGGAAAGAAAACAATATTTTTTTGTCATTTGTGTCGTTCTGATTTTGCTTTGCAAATGGGTTTTGTTCAAATTTTGTTTCGATTTGGAAGGTTCAAAGATCATGGCAATTTGACGAGCATTATGTTGCTGATTCTCGGTCCTCGCGCACAAAAGAAAATATCATTTCCGTTAGTTTCAATTCCGCAAAGTAAATCTATATTCTTTGGCATCTTATAATCTCCCGGGGCATCGGCAATCTGTTCGCTGACAAAATCGTAAAACTTTATTAGAAAATTTCTCTCGGAGTTTTGAGCTAGAAAGTAAATTCCATTATTTGTCATCGTCCATTGATTTGCATATTCGTTTAAGTCTTCCGAGTATTTTTGCTTAAATCCGGCATCGGAAATCTCTTGAACAAATTCCTCAGCCCCACGATCCACAGACGAACGCCAGATTCCGCCACGATGCTTCGATTTTGTGTAATAAATCGTTTTGCCGTCGGGCGAGATCTTTGAAAGAAATCCACCGTTGCGTGTAATTTGAATGGGTTTAACTGTTCCGTCAGCTTTGATTTTCGATATCTGATCCGTGCCGGTTTCATCCGAAGTGAAATAAATCCACTCGCCGTCAGCACTCCACACGGGCAGATTGTATCTTGAATTGTTCTCAAAGATGAGCTGCGGGGTGCCGCCTTCCGAAGATCCCGTTTTTTACTCCATTAGTTCCTTCAAAAATTATTTGCGAACTGTCCGGCGAAAATCGGGGTTCCGTCACGCTTTTCATCGAATTGGTAATTTGTTTTAAATTATTACCATTTGAATCTGCTGTCCAAATATCCGCAATTCCTCTTCGATCTGAAACGAACAAAAACCGGGTCTTGTCCGACGAAAACGTGGGTTGAACATCTTTTCCATTTGAGGATATGAAAATTTGCGGCGATTGTCCGTCGGGCGTGTCCCAACCTGATTTATGTTCCGGCTTCAATTATTTATTGCTTTCCGAAATTCTCAATCAAAACTGCTTCGCTGAATTGGCTGCCGTGCGCGAAAACGATTTGTTTGTAATCGGGCGAAACGACGAAATTAAACAGCCAACCTTTTTTAAAATCCAAGAACATTACGGGCGGATTATCGTCAATCTGTTGTCGCCACAGTTGGGAAGTTCCCGGTTTTATGTAGAGAAACGATTTGCTGTCAGCCGTCCAGCGGGCAATATTTCGATAAGCCGGAATTTCCAACAGTTTGAGCGGCTCACCGCCTTCAAAAGGGAAGATGCCGTATTTCCAGGGTTGTTCACGTTCGGGCAAATAAACGTAACGCATCAGCAATTTGCCGTCGGGCGAGGCGGCGATTGCGCCGGAACTTCTATAATTGTCGGCGATCGCGGACGGCTCGCCGCCGTTGATGGAAATTTGCAAAGTCGTCATCTGCTTTTGAAGGTTCGGCGTGGCGTAAAAAATCCGGCTTCCGTCTGAAGAAACGTCGAAATAGCGTTCGCCGTTTGCGCCGTTTGTCAGTTGCAGAGGATTTTGTCCGTCCGCATCCATTCGCCAGATGTGCAGATTATCGCCGCCGCGTGATGAAGCAAAGACAATGTAACGCCCGTCCGACGTGACACGCGGCGAAACATTTAAACTTCCCTGATTGAGAGTCAGCGGTTGTTGATTGCTGCCGTCAGCATTCATTTGCCACAAATCTACATTGCCGCTGCGCGGACTGCTGAAGATGATTTTGCCGTTCGGCGCAAATGCCAAACCACGAAAACCGTCTTGCGCCTCGCTACCGAAAGTTAATTGTTTCGGATTTTCGAGGTCGTCGAAGGACGC
>JBBQOA010000130.1:0-9601 GCA_038330465.1 Pyrinomonadales bacterium | reverse complement strand
TTAAAATTTTTTATCTGCTCCCGTAAAAAAAAACGCTGCCCGAAACTGCTCAAACCAAACGACTCGCGGCGTGGCTTAACGAAATCGAAATCTTGCGCGACACATTGGCGGTCAACGTCAACCGGAAAATCGCGACCGACGCGCTTTTTGTCCAAATGGCAAGATCGTGAAAATTTCTGTCGTTTTTGCCGATTCTGTTTTATAATTTCACCAAACTTAGAAAGGAAAACGAAAATGCGTAAATTAGTATTATTATCAACATTGCTGATTTTCGGCGGGGGTTGGCTGAATATCACGGCGCAGGAACAAGGCGCGCCGGGCGGCGAATCGGCAAAAACTATTTCCGGCGGAGTTCTCAACGGCAAAGCGATCGAGCTTGTCAAACCTGCGTATCCGGCAGCCGCCAAAGCCGTTCGCGCCGAGGGCACAGTTAACGTGCAGGTGACGATCGACGAAAACGGCAATGTCATTTCGGCAAACGCCGTCAGCGGTCATCCGCTGCTCCGGGCAGCGGCGGTGCAGGCGGCGCGCGCGTCGAAATTTTCACCGACGTCTTTGCAGGGACAAGCCGTCAGGGTGACCGGCGTCATCTTTTATGACTTTACGCTGCCAAAGGAAGTTTCCGAATCAAAATCGTCCGGAAAATTGATTCCGATGGGTTTGGTGATGTTTCTGACCGCCTTTAAAGAAATTCCCGCCGATGATGAAACCAATCAGATTCTGCGCGAGCTGGGCAATGAAATTCCCGCCGGAATGAAGGCGGATAAATCGCAGTTCGACCGGCTCGCCCGCGCCAAATCAAACGGCGAAAAAAGAAAGATCATTGACGAAATTATCGTTTCGATGCGCAAAGATCTGTCGGGCACCGATGCCTTTATGATCGATTTCGGCAAACAATGGGGCAGCGCGATCGGCGAAGCATTCAAGATCACGGAAAGCAATTTCACGAAAGACCGTCAACCGTTCATCAAAGGTTTGCAGGGAATGAACTGGCTGCTCGAATCTCCGCCGAAAGATATTTCCGAAGACGTGCTCGAAAAGATCCGCGCGATCGCTTCGTATAACGACGAAACCGACGCGATCTCGCCCGAATATATCAGCGACTTTTTTAAATCGAGCCTCGATTTTATCCAATTTATGATCGACGAGGGAAAAGGCAAAAATTGATTTTTCGCGGCGGAAAAATTATGAATTATAAAGGCTGTCTATTTTTGATCTTACTTTGTATTGCCGGCGCGGGAATTATTTTTTCACAAGATTCCGCACCGATCTTGAAAAATAATTCGGTCGATCCCGACGAATTCGGGAAGGTCGGCGAAGTCCGCGGAAATATCAAACGCAAAGCCATCTTTCTGCCAAAACCCGTTTATCCAAGTGAAGCGTTGGAAGCCGGCGCAGACGGCAGCGTCAAAGTTGAGGTAATAATCGATCAGGAAGGAAATGTTATTTCGGCGACGGCAATTTCGGGACCCGCTTTGCTCAAAAACGCGACTGAGGAAACGGCTCGCCGAACAAAGTTCAAAAGTGTCGAAGGCGACCAAAATGTCAGGGAAACCGGGTTTCTGATTTACAATTTTGCGATTGAAAAAGCCGGTTGGGTGAAAATCGGCTTTGATCTCGCGGTTATTCAAAAATCACCGACACTCCGACCTTTGAACATTCCGGTAATTGCCAAAGCGTTTCAGCCCGAATGGACGGGCGAAATGGAAATACTCGCCCAATTAGCCGGGATGCGGCGCGCTGAAATTGAAACGCAAAGTAACGCGCCGACCAATAATGTACCGATCTTGCGGCAAACAACTACGGGAAAAGTTAATGGAACAACCTCTAGTTCGAGTTCGATCCGGGGACAAATACTGATTCCGAATCCGCCGACCGCGGAACAAACCGCGCTTTCGCAAAACCTGATCGCCTCACTGCAAAGCCGCCTCGGCAACGACGAATCGAGTTTGTGGAAGTTTAATTTAGGCGTTAATTTGATCAAGGCTTTTGAAGCTTATCGTGACCCGCAAACCCGCACTGAGGCGGCGGTTGCGCTACAGCAATCTGCCGACAACACTCCGTCTGATATTTCAGCGGAAGCGGCGGCGGCGCTCAAAAATTTAATAAATATTTTCGGGAAAAGCCGGCAAAAAATAGAAACTGAGACGGAGATCAGAAAATCTCAGGCGATACTTTTCGGAATCAAATAAAGTAAAATAAAAAGAGTAGTCGATAATTTATGATGTCGGAAGAAGTTTACAAAAAAACAGAGTCGTCAACCAACGAACGCAGTTTTGCGCTCGCGGGCGCTGCCGGAATGGCGGGCGTTGCTTTTGTCGCGGGTTATTTCAATCCGTCAACGGCGGGATTTTTTCCGGCTTGTCCGTTTTTGGCGCTGACCGGATTCGCCTGTCCGGGCTGCGGAATGACGCGCGGTCTGCACGCGCTGCTTCACGGCGATGTCCTCGGCGCGCTCGATTACAATCTGCTTCTGCCCGGAATTGTGTTTTTCTTCGGCTATTTGTTCGTTTCGCTCGTTTTGATCGCGGTGCGCGGGCGCGGGCTCAATTTCAAGGTTTTCACGCCGCTCGTCATCTGGGGCTTTTTCGGGTTTGCATTCATTTTTACAATTCTAAGAAATTTGCCATATTATCCTTTCAACATTTTGTATCCGTAAAAAAGAAGGTGAAGGAAAGGGCAATTGCCACAAGTGTTTCAAACTTGAATAAATTCAAATAATTGTCAAAAATCCCTTTACCCCTTATTCAAACAGTCCGCTGGTTTCTTCGTTGTCATCGGCTTTTATTTTGTCGGCGCTGCCCACGTAAACTTTGCTTGCCTCAAAAGCATCCCTCGGAATGTAAAAATTTATGACAGCTTTACGAGTTCGAATGACATTGACTTTATTGTCCGGATAGCGCATCGAAACGGTTGTCAGAAGCGTGCCTTTTTTCATCTCGTAATTAAGATTGTCCGCCCAGATCGTTATTTTTTTCGTGGTTTTTCCGTCAGAAGAATTAAAATAGATTCTGGAATTTTCAACATCAAAAATGCCGCCTTTAGTAGCGTTAATAATTTTGGCGGGCTTTCTGATATCGTCCGGATTCCATTCAAATGTCATCGCAGTCTGGCTGCCTTTTTGTCCGTAGTGAAATGCCACCTCGACCGTGCTTCCGGGTCTGAACAATCCGGGCGTTATTTCAAATTCGACGGTGCCGTGAAAACTTTCTTTTTTGGCATCCAATTTATCGGGTTTTGTTTTTAAGTTAAACCGTCCCAACAGATTAATAATCGCTCTTTTCTGTTTCTCGACAGACCATGTGTCAGTCCCGCTCTTTGCCGCCAGAGACCAGTCGGGTGGATCGGCATTAATTCTTCCGGACATGGTTTTAACCGAGAAACGAGGTTCCAAATCACCTTCATCGCCGAGAAAGCATTTTCGGGCAAAGACCTGAAAATCATCGCTTGAAAAGAATGATCCGAAGATACTGCCGATAGCTGCCAGAAGACCGCCGACAAAAAATAAGACTATTCCCACAGTTGCCCCGACGCCGGTTGCTGAGGCAACCCCTCCAGCCTGGAGCAAGGCATACCCGAAAACGACTGCACCGGTGGTCATCACCAAGCCACCGACCACGCCGACGCCGTAAAACGCGGCGGAGGTATAATCACCGCGACTGGCGGCGTTCATTCCGCCTCGATACATCGTAATAACCGTTGTGACGCCCGAAACAAACATTGCCAGAACATTGATCCCGGCGAAAGACCAACCGAGAATACCGGTCACCCTCGCCGCCCCGACGCCCCACGCCGGTCCGCCGGATGAAACCATCAGCTGCGGAAATATTCGCTGCATTCCGGCGTGTTTCGATAAAGCGGCGATCTCCGCCAAAACGTCCTGAACCGCCAACGTCACGCCGGAGACGGCGCTTGCCCAATCGACGGTTGAAACCGTCATTTGATTTTTCTGATAATCGTAGCGGGACGTTGTGATGGCATTGTATAAATTGTAGCTGGCGATTCCGATTGCCGCGCTCTTGAGGACGTAGCTGCTGCCCTGATTCGCGATCTTGGCAAAGGTCGGACGCTTTTCAAACCATTGTTCGAGATTCGCCAATTTGTTCAATACCCAATTTTTGCGCGGTTTGTTGATTTTATCGTCAATCACATAGGTTGTGAATTTATCGACAAAATCGAGCGAGGAATTGATGGTCGTTGAAGCAACTGACCAATTTACGCCGCCGGTGGGTAACGCCGGCAAGGGCGTCGGCGCTTGCACTTTGACCGGAAGAATTTGCAGATCATTAAAAAACTTGATCAGATTATCGCGTTTTTTCTTATTATAATCCGCCAGTTTCATCAAGTAATCCTGGCGCGTGCCGGTTGTCGGAATCGGCGGCGGCGGCGAAACAAAATCCTTGAGCGCGAGCAAGCTCAAAACTCCTTGATAACCATAGCGAAAACCCTTCAGGTTAGTGTCCGATAACTTAACGGCAAAGGTGTCTTTGTCCAAATCCTTAAAATGTTTGAGTATGACGTTATTCGGAACTGAGTCCGAGCGGTTCAAAACATCGCGGAGAAAGACGATACCGGGTTCGAGGGCAAACATTTTCTCGGTGCAGACCGCCCAGTGCAATATGCTCCATCCGGTGTCAACAGCATCCTGCGGGCTGTCGGCATTCGTATCTTTGAGAACGGCGGTTTCAATGATCGCGTGCGCCGGACCGTTGAGCCATTCGATCAGCTGGATCAAACTGCGATGGGCGTTGGCGTTCAGTTCCGCATTGCGCTGAACCAGTTCTTTTTCCCAAATTTCAAGATTGCTTTTCCACTTGGCGGCATCTTTCAGCTCTTTATCGATACTTCCGGGTTTCGGATGATTGTCGCGCACCGATTTGAGGATCTGCGCGACATATAAATGGTCAAGCGTTGCCCAGCCGGTTTTTTCGCTTAACTCTTTGATAGTTTCGTTCTTCTTTGAATTCATCCATTCGATGTAAACTTTCAGGCTGTCTTCATAGACGACTTCGGCGACATTTTCCGCCCAGCTGTATGGATCAATAACGCGTAAAGTGATCGGATTCGCTTTGACATCGGCGGGTGTCGGACCAATATTCTGATCGGGGTCTTTCGGGTCCCAAGTTCCTTTGTCATCAACATCCGATTTAAGCAGCGGCACCAAACCGGCAGGATTGTTCATCGCAAATTTAATTGCTTCCGGTCCGAGCTGCACCGGACTGAGTAAAAAGTAAAACCGTTTGTTCTGACCATCCGGTGCGAGATCAATGGTCACGGTTTTCGAGTTGCGAAAGGCGTGCGTCGTTCGGTTCTCACGATTCTCAGTCGTCGCTTTCTGGAGAATCGCCGGATCGGAAAGCACATACCAATTTTCTCCGTAATTATAAAACGGCTTGCTGTTATCTTTTTTGCCGCTCGCGGCGACCAGTAAATCCGTGCTCGGAGCGCTTTTACTGGTCACGAGAATCTCATATTCCAATTTGTCGGGTCGCTCTTTAATGTGAAAATAGCCCGGAAAATCGAGCGTGAACGCCGAACCCGGCTGACGATCGGGCGGCACGTCTTTTTGGGGCGGCGCGGGCGGCGGATTGTAACCGAAATTAACCCCCGACTTTCCCGAAAAGACGTAAAGCCATTTTCCCGACACTTCGCGGCTGTCGCCGCTCGCGAGCCATTCAACAACGTGAACCTGTAATTTATTATCGAGTTTGGCGCCGCCATTTCGGACGGCATCAACAGATTTGGGAGGACCTTTTTTGATTGCCGCCGGGTAATCGGGAACCAAAATCCAGCCTTTATCCTTATTACTCGATGTCGAGAAAATGTACCATTTTCCTTTATACGTGCGGCAACCGACAAAATAATATAGATACCAGTTTATTTCCGAATCCTTGACCGTGTGCCAGTTGTAAAGGGCTAAATCAACCGGTCGGATCCCGTATTCCGCCGCGACACCGGCAAGCGACTCGTCATTTTTAACCTTCCGCCAGACAAGTCCGGGCGGCGGATTGTTTTTTCGCTCCTTGTAGCGAATCCCTAATTTCAAGCGAGGTTCGCTTTTTGTCGGTTCTCCCATAATTAACTCCCGTGCACTTCGATCAGCTTTTGCCGCGTTTCTTCATTTAGTTCACCTTCACCGGAAAGCTCGACCGAACGCTGAAATTCGGCGATCGCCGCAGTTGTTTCCCAATCCAGTTCGTCACCGATCTCACCTTCATAAAACCCCAGATTTTGTAAACGCCGTTTGACCCCGCTAATCTCATCGATCGGATCGATATAGCCAAAATTAATGGTTATCTCTTCTTCTTTGGCGCCCAGAATCAAAAGTCCCCGGCGGGCATCGGGCGGAATCATCTCACTCAGTTTGCCCTCTTCGTCAGTACATCCGTTTTGATATTTTCCGTCGATTATTAAAGTGTAATTTTCGTTGGCGCGCGGTTGTCCCATATTCAGCAGGGTCAACGTGAAATTCACTTTTGAACCTTGCAGACAAAAAGTGTGCAGTCGTTCGGTTTGTGCCGAATACTCTTGTAACTCAAGGTCGCGGACATAAATCCGGTCGCCTTTTTTGAGAATGTTGAGGTTTTTACGCTGTTCGCGCAGTTTTTGATTCTCCGGGTGATTCCAAATCGTTTCCCAGAAAAATCCCTCTTGTTTGCAGATGTTTATAAAGCAATCGCCTTCGCGGGCAGTAATAATTTTTGGCATACGGTTTAATCTCCTTTGAGTTTTTTTAGTTTTATATCTTTTTCCAGGAACTTTTATCCAATCTCGGAAAAGTTACCTGACAATTGCCGGGATCAATATTGCTGACTTTCGCATAACCTTTTTCATCGGTCGTTCCTTCGGCAATCGTCGAACCATCCGGCAGCGTTACGCGGTATAGTTCACCCGCCACCGGATTGCCGTCATCGTCGAGCAATTTGATCTCGATCCAGGATTTTTTGTCTTTGTTTTTAGCGGACTTCGGCTGATGCGAAGGCTGCGCATATGACGCCACTTTGGCGGGCGGAGTTTTTCTGCGCTGGTTTTTATAGGTCGGCGCGTCGCTGCCCGGTTCGGCGTTATCGGCGATCTCCGCTTCGTCGGCATCAAGCGGCGGAACAATTATTCCCGGAATTGACGGAAGCGCCGCGCCGCCGCTGTTGATCAGCACCATTGTGCCGTTAATCTGAACACCCGCCGCGTTAACCGTCACAAAATTGCCGCCGACTTTGATCGTTAATCCGGTTTGTGCTTCCAAGACGATCGTATTGGCTTTCACCGTATAGCTGCCCGTCACTTCCATTGAATAGTTGCCGCCGACTTCTTCCGCCACATTGCCGGTGACGTGATTGGAAACCGAACCCTCGGTCTTGAGGCTGATTTTACCTTCGACCTTTCGATGATAATCGCGTTCGATTTTTTCAATCAGATCACGTTCGATAATGATGTGTTCGTCGCGTTCGATTTTCTCTCGTTTATCGCGTTTGACGATCAAATGACGATCATTTCCGATGAATTCGCGGCGGTTGTTGCGGATGCGAACATCGAGGTCTTTTTGTCCGTGAATAAAAACCTGCTCCTCACCTTTTTTATCTTCAAAACGAAATTCATTGAATCCGCTGCCGCCTTTCGATGAATTCGATTTGATCGTCGATTTCGTTTTCTCGTCCGGCAAAGTGTAGGGCGGCATCGTCTGCGGATTATAGACGCAGCCCGTGATGATCGGCTGATCCGGATCGCCTTCGAGAAAATGGACAAGTACTTCCATTCCGATTCGCGGAATGAACATCGTTCCCCATTTATTTCCCGCCCAGGTTTGCGCGACCCGCACCCAGCACGAGCTGCCGGCATCAACCTGTCCGTCGCGATCCCAATTGAACTGAACTTTGACGCGACCGTATTTGTCGGTGAAAATCTCTTCGCCTGACGGACCGACGACAACCGCCGTCTGACTTCCCTGAACTTTCGGCTTTGGAGTTGTCCTTAATGGTCTAAAACACGGATTTCCTGTTCCATAAGCGATACAGGTAAAACTGTTGGTGTACGGTTCGGTCGCGCCTTCGTTTGATGCATAACTCGGATTCTGTTCGGCTTCGTGCGTCGCCGTCACGATCGTGTACATTTTATTTAACTCGCCGTTCGGATGATTCGACAACGTAAAGCGATAGCCGGCGGTGATCGAACAGCAATCTGAATTTCCGGTTCCTGTTGACACCTGTGCATCGAGCGATTCCATCGCGTTTTTTATCGTTGCTTCCCGATCGTTAAAAACCTTTTGTAATTCGCCGGATTGTTCGCCGCCGTCTTTATCGATGCCGTCGTACTTTCGAGCATAGCCGCCCGGATAATCGTAAAACTCAAGCTTTTTGTTGTCGCCAAAGGTAAAGATGCTTTGCTCTTGTTTTTCCAATTTATTAGTCGGAAGCTGAAAATTGTAGTCTCTCAACGTAACTTTTCCGGTTTGCAGTTTGTAATCGCTTAAAAATGAGCTGATCGAACCGATAAAATTATCGTCATTGCCGACATTAATGAAAAACGGAATCGTGCTTTTCGACGGACAATCGCGGTGTGATTGCGGCGTGTTGGCAATAATCATTCGGTCTTTTCCGTTCGAATGCTCGAAGTAATAATAAATGCCTTCTTCTTCCATCAGGCGTGAAGCAAAATCAAAATCCGATTCACGATACTGAACGCAATAATTACGCGGTTCAAAGACGCCGACAAGCTCAAAATTGACCTCAAACCCCGTAAAAACTTCCTTCAAAATATCCGGCACATTCTGGTGCTGAAAAATACGGCTTTGACTATTTTGCGTGAGAAGCCAAACATGCGGAACAATCGTGATGTAATAATATGAAAAGCGAGTATCACGATTGCCCTGCGAAAATTTGTTGACCATTCCCGCAATTTCGCGTTTTGACCCGTCGGGTGCGGAAACCGTAATGGTAACGCCTTTGCCAAGCAGATCCTGCGGGTTTACCAATGTCGGGTGATAGGTCGCTTCATTTTCTTCGTGCAACAGCTCAACATCAATTGAAAAAAGCTGCGAAAGTCCTTCGGTCGCGGTAAATTTGTGGATTAACAAAAAATCCTTGCCCAAAGGCGTGTAAATCGCCATCAATCTGTCGTCTTGCGTCGTCGGCATAGTTATTTCCTTTTATTCCTTAATGTGGGAGCCAAAGTAGTCCCGATTTATAAAAATTATCCGCAATCGGGAAATTCGTTCAAAACTCAACCTTTTGCTCGGCAAATTAATGTTTAAATTGGCAGCGCTTCCCACTTGAGATAAACTTTCCTGAAGCTCTTTGTAATTTGTCTGCGCCTGTGCGGCAAGGTTTCCCAAACAAACCAAAACTACTCTCAGAATTCCGATCATTTTTTTCTTCACAGCCTTTCCTCCCTAGAACTTTCGCCGTTCATTCTTGATAAGACATTTCAAGAAAAACCTTTCACGATTTTTTTTATTTTTTTTTCAGAGCGGGAAAATTTGATTGGAAAACACTCAAACCGTTGAATAAAACACTGGGAAATTGGCGCGGAATTTAGTATCAAAAGGACAAAACCTGTCAATGTTTAATAAAAGTGAGGCAGTATTTCAGCGCGAATTGCTAGTTAA
>JBBQOA010000129.1:0-9792 GCA_038330465.1 Pyrinomonadales bacterium | reverse complement strand
CGGACGACTGGCGACATCGTGCCGTGCGAAAGCATTACGTGTTTGACGCCCGGCACTTCCGTGACCGACCTGAACAGCTTTTTGAGCGCGGGAATGTTCGTATCAAATTTCGGACCTTGTTCGTAGAGAAAAATGTCCTCGGTCGTGATCATGATCGTGTCGGCGCCGTTTTCGACCTGCGTGTGGACGTTTTCGAGAATATGTTCGAGCGGCAAACTTCGCCCTTTGCGAAGCGCGATCGAGCAGAACTGACAGCCGCGCCCGCAGCCGCGCGTCACTTCGACGACGCCAAAGGTCGAACGATTTTTGGTCGTCGGAATATCTTCCATACGCGGCGATTTTCCCTCGATCCGGCGCGGCAGGCTTTCGCCGCGGACGGCGCGTTCGAAAAGATCGAGAATAATATCTTCGGCTTCGCCTTCGACGATGCAGTCGATGTTCCATTCGTCCTGCAAATCTTTTTTCTCGATCTGCCACGAACCCGGACCGCCGACGATGACTTGCAAATGATCTTTGTGTTTTTTGATCGTCTCGTGGGTGATCAGACGTTTGAATTCCGCCGCGTTGATCGGCTCGGTTTGTTTGCCGTAAAAATTTACATAAACGTCGGTCGCAAACGTAATGCCGAGCGGATTATGCGCGTGAATGCCGATCACTTTGGTGTCTTCGCCGACAAATAATTCGAGCTGATCGGGATGACAAACGGCGATGTCTTCGGGAGCAAATTTTTCTAAAAGTATCGATTCGACAACGCGCAAACCGTTCGGCACGGCAACGGCTTGTCCGTCGGCGTGGAGCTCATTTTCCCAATTCGCATCAATCATGTAGAACGGAAATCTTGTATAACGCGAAGGCAAAGTGCCGAGCAGCATCTGTCGCCAAGTGCTGTTTAAATATTCCGAAGATTCCGAAGTGCTTGCCGCCAGGACGATTTTCTTGCCACGATCGTTCATTTGAACCCTTCTCCTTGACTAAATAATTTTGAAAAATCGTTTAAGTGTGTTTATTTTGTGTGTTTATTGTATTAAAAAACATTGCGCAAAACAACCTTTTTCTTTGATCGCAAATTTTTTGGCAAATTTTATCGCACCGATGTTGAAGGTCGGCGCGAAAATGACGAGTTTGGGTTGGACGGCTAAAATGCGCGGTTTCGTCAAACGCCGAATTGTTTGAGGTGATGTTCGAGATGTTTGGAAATCAAAATTCCCCATTCGGTTCGGTTTAAGACGCCGAATTTGAAGTGCGGCGACCAGCCAAAATCAACGGGTTTCGTCGCGGTTTTTTCGATAAATTCGAGCAAAGTTTGGCGGTCGGTTTCAAAATCGAGCGGTTTTGTGCCGTCCCGCATTTGGTCAACGCGTTTTGATGTCGGGACATCTTTCGGAATCCCGATCACATACAAAACCAGCCATTTCACCAAACTGCGGCTCAGGAAATTGCTTTCATCGGTTTTACCGTCGAGCTCGCCGAGACAGCCGCGTAATTGATCGGTGCAGTGGCAAATCATTTGATTTACGTTCATTTTGCCCCACACTGCTTTTGATTCGGGCGATAATTGGTTGATTCGCGCGACGATTTCGCGCCGTTTTTGTTCATCGAAAATACTCATGCATTTTATTTTTTACGCAGTTTGTCGTCTTTCAATCGGGCTTCGAAGGCGTTTCTCATTTCCAAGACAAAATTTTGGTAACCTTGCGGGTCGATAAACGGATTTGTTTGAGCGCCGCCGCGGAGTTTTTCGGTCTTGCCGAGCAAATCAAAAAACTGCCCGTGCGAAGCCAGAAAAACGTCCGCTTTGATCGCGCCGAGCGTTTGAAAGGTTCTGGTAAAATCTTCGGCGATGGTCGGATATTTTGGATTTTTAACCAGTTCATAATCGAGCGTCGTGACGCTGCTCGCGAAAACGACCTTGTATGTTTTGCCGTTTTCCGAAACGTCCGTTGTCCAACTCGTCGCGCCTTTTGTATGCCCGAAAGTAAAAAATGTTTTCAAGGCAGCGCCGCCGAGTTTGATCTCCTGTCCGTCTTTTAATAACCGATCGACCTTGACGGGCGGAAACAGCGGTCCTTCACCGCCGAAACGGAAATCGCTGATCCCGCCGTCCTTCAAAACAGCGGCGTCGGGCGGACTTGCGAAAAGGCGTGCGTTCGTCAATTTTTTGATCTCCGCCAGCCCGCCGCAGTGATCGTAATGCGCGTGATTGATCAATAAGATCTTGATGTCCGCGAACTTGAAACCGAGTTTCGCGACATTCGCTTTGATCTGCGGCACGGTTTCTTCAAATCCGCCGTCGATCAAAATATGTCCCTGCGGCGTCGTGAGCAGATACGAAGTGACGTCCGAAGCGCCGACATAATAAATATTCCCGATGATCTTAAACGGTTCGACCGGCTGGTTCATCGCGCGTTCACTCTCGCTTTTTTGCGCGAAAACCGCCGCTGAAAAACACAAGATCAGCGCAAGTAAAATAAATTTCTTCATAATTTATCTCATCGGTCGCGGATAAACGACCGGACTTTTATTGCCATTCTTATCAACAGCGCGGACGCCGAAAAAGTAGTTATCTTTGGACATTTCTTTGGCGGTGTAAGCGGTCACATTGCCGACAAAAACCGAATTTGTCCAGACCGCGCTCGTCGTGTCGCGCCAAACGACTTCGTAACCGGCGAGATCGGCGTCGGTGTTCGCGGTCCATTTGAGATCCGTATCGTTCGTCAAACGCGCCGTCACGATGCCGACGCCTTTCGGGCGCGCGGGCGCGAGCGCGAGACTCGCCAGACTGATCAGATTAACGCGGGCAACATTTGAAACGTATTCAAAATCGACGAAATCGGGCAGATCGCCGTATTGCACGCCGTTTTCGGTGCGGATGTTTTGATGCTGACGCGTGTAATCTTCGTTCGGTTCGGTAAATCTGACGGCGGCAAACCCGCGTTCGAGAAACGGAATATGATCGCCGCCGCGCAGATATCGGTCGCGCCGGTAAACCATCCAGACGCTGAAGGTTTTTAAGTAAAGGTCTGATTGTTCCTTGATAAACCTTGCCAGCTGCCGCGCCGCCGAATCGTTTTCGCCGCCGACGCTGCGCCGCGTGTTCGCTTCTTGTTCCGATTCGTTCGAGGGCACGCCTTCCGAGAAGACGCGCACTTTGTTGCGGTCGGGCGAATTTTTATAACTCGTCGTGCCGCCGATGATGTCGTTGGTGAACATTCCTTCGATGTCCATTTTTTTCTCGACGGCTTGTTTGGCGAAATAGGTCGCGCCGAGAAGTCCCTGTTCTTCGCCCGCGACGGTCATAAAAACAATGGTCGCATCGAATTTTCTTTTCGACATCACGCGGGCGAGTTCGAGAACCGCCGCCGAACCCGAAGCATCATCGTTTGCGCCGGGCGAATCGCACGCGGCGTCCGCCGGATCCGTGCACATCGAATCGTAATGCCCCGAAACGACATAAACGCGCGTCGGGTCGGTCGTGCCTTTTAAGGTTGCGACGACATTCGTGACATTGATCGCCACCGGCACACGCCCGCGCGGCGGCGGCATCGCTTCCTGCAAATAGGTCTGCTTTTCGACCGTCAAACAATTTCCGCAATCGGCGCTGATCCTATTCATCTCACCAAAGATCCAATCGCGCGCCGCGCCGATGCCGCGCACCGGATCGTCCTGCTCGGAATTCGTATTGCGCGAACCGAATGAAACGAGCTTGCGGATCGTCACCTCGATATTCTTCGCCGAAATTTCCTTCATCATCTTCTGGATTTCGGGATTTAATTTTTCCTTTGACTTTTGCGCTGAAGAATTTACCGCAAAAACGCAAAGACACAAAACGAGCACGGCAAAAAATTTTAGTTTCATAGTTGTAAATGAGCGGAAAAAAGTTTGAAACCACAGATTACCACAGATTTACGCAGATTTTTACATTAGAAGACAGCAATTTTTCCGGCGAGAAAGACGAAATTATTTTTTGAATATCATAAATACTTTGTTTTTTGGTTTTCTAAAGATTTCTTACTTTGCGGCTTGGCGGCTTGGCGGGAAAAGTTTTTCCGAATAGTTTTCAATAATAAAGCAAAGAGTTCCCGCAAAGGCGCAAAGCCGCAAAGAAAAGCCTAAAAATGTAAATTTGAATTTAATCGGGAACTAAAATTATTCCTAATCGCACGATCCAGCCGATTAAAATAATCATTATCAGCGGAGAAATGGAAAATAATTCAAAATGCCAGCCGTTTGCCGGATGATTTTCATAAATTATTTTGAGCACGAGCGCGGCAAGCGGCGCGTAAAGCATTCGTAAGGCGCTCAATTCACTCATTTTAAAGGGATAAAGGCTGAGCAGCGCCAAGCCTAATAAACCGTAAAAAGCGCAAAAAGACGAGCTTTCGGAAATTATTTGAGCATAATTGGCGTAAGTTTTTGAAGACTTGTCAGGGATCCAGCCGTTTAAATTTTCGAGAATCTCCCGGTCATCGGGAGTTTTGCTCGAAACCTTCAGTTCCGTTTCGATTTCATTGCTCGTAAAGACAATGGTTCCGCTTTCCAGACCGCCGATCGGATTCGTGCAGTAAATCGCACGCTGACCATTTTCATAGTTGAGCGTATCGAATGGTTTCCCCAAAATTTCAGCGACTTGATCGTGCGACATTGCGGGGACGATTTTTTGCCACCGATAAGTTCGCGCCCAGCAATCTCGCGAAATATCGTCGATTTCGATCGTATAAAAGGTCCAAATGCCGATCAGAACAGCGATCAGCGCAATCGAGAAAGCCGCAGTCGTCGCGGCGCGGTAGAGAACGAGAAAAATTTTTGAGCGCCTGCAAAGACGCTCGCTAATATTCTTTGAGAGAAGTAAATAAAGACAACAGGCGAAAATCGCGATCAGAATTAGTAAAACGACGATGTTTTGAAACAGAAAAGGACTATTCATAAATTCGGCTCTGATTTTTTATTTGGATTTTTAAGGATTTATCCGGCAGCGTAAGATATCTAAAGTGAAGCCGAAACCCATTTTAACATTCGGCTTGCGGGTTTACTATCAATTATTTAATAAAGGCTTTATCTTTCAAAAACATCGAATGCTTTGAGCGTCGAGCCGTCCGCCGAATAGAGCAAACCGAGTGTTTCGTCGGTCGTAAAACGCGCGTCGGGTTCGCTCGCGAGGACAAAGCGCGAATCTTGACCGGTGTGAACGTTGACGCCGACCAAACCTTTTTTATCAAAAGGTTTCGGCAGATCGGTGTAGAAATACATATAATTTCCGCTTAGGGAAGCAAGCCGCTGGCGGCGCAGAAAATAATCGGAAAGGCGTTCAACTTGGCGCACCGGATCGATCCGGTCGAGAAAACTATCCTGCACATCAGCGCGCGAAGGCGCAATTTTCCCGAGCATTTTCGGGCGCTGAATCTGCAAACCACCGCCGCGACTTAAAAGATTCGGCGTCCGCGCGGCGATGCCGAAAACCGTTATCTGATTTGAAACGTATGAATGCGCCGAATTGGCGGCAAGCGTCGTCAGATCGAACGACGCAAAACGCGTTCGCAAACCCGACCAGCGCAGGCTCAAGACCGACCGCGCGACATTCGCCCCGCGCACGATGTTCAGCGCCGAGGTCGCGAGTCCGCCGTAACGAAAATAGATCGCGCCGGCACGCAGCGCAATGCCAGTCACAATGCGGAACACGCCGCGCGACGGCGCTTTGTGTTTGACGCGCCAGATTTCGGGTTTTTGGTTTTTGGTTTTTGGTTTTTGGTTTTCAAACACAGAATTTTGAATTGCAAACGCCGCGATCTCGTCGCGTCCGCCGACAACCGCCGCGCCGCTTTCGTTGATCAAAACAAATTGTGCCTTTTCGACATCGTGTTCAAAGTCCGAAATCTTTTTGCCCGTTCGCGCATCAATTGTAATTAAATCGTCCTGATCGGCGATCAAGATCGTGTTGACGTTCGCAAAAACAAAATTCGTCAATCCCTTGTCCGCGCCTTTAAAGCGCCACAAAGTTTTGCCCGTCCGCGTGTCGATCGCCGAGACGCCAAAGCTACCTTTTTCCTGTATTTCGCCGTCTTTGATGCGCGTAAATTGTCCGCCGGTTCTAACGTATAAAACATTGCCGATGACCGCCATTTCCGCACAAACGCCGAGATCTTTGGCTTCCCATTCCGTTTTGAAATTCTGGCGGTTGATCGCGCGGACCTTTCCGCGCCCCGATGTGTAGAGATATTTTTCGTCGAAAACGACGTCGGCTTCGGTCAGCGCGAGTCCGTCTTCGTTGACCTTGAACCGGTCGCGCGCGCCTTCTTTGCCGGTTCGCGCCTCATAACTCGTCGCGCCTTCGTAGAACAGATAAAGTCTGTCGTCCAAGATCAAAGGCGCGCGGTAATTGTCGAGCGTGTAGGGAACTTCGGCGTCCGTATCAAAACGCGAAGGCATCATTTGGACGTCGGATTCGAGTTCTTTTTTCCAAAGCTCTTCGCCGTCGGAAAGCCGGAAAACGTGGACGACCGGCTAGCGTTTGAATTCTTCGCCGACTTTGCCCTTCGCTTTTTTGACGAGCACGACCGCAAGCAGATCGTTCGGCGGATCGACCGCCAATTGCAGGACGTCGCCCTTGACCTTGTCGCTTTTCCACAAACTCGCGCCGCTCAAAAGATCGACCGCTTCGATGCGCGATTTGTCGCCTTCGTCCGAAGAAACCAGGATCAGATCGGTCGCCGGCACAGGCGTCACGGAAGTTTCATCTAAACCCTTTATTTTCTTGCGCCACAATCGCTCGCCCGTTTGCCCGTCAAAAGCAAAGAGCGAATTTTCGCTGCCCGCGAGAACGATGCCGAAATCGGTCGTTTGATAAAATTGAATTTTTCCATCGAGATTCGCCTGCCAGACGGCTTGCGCGCGGGTGACGGCAGAGGACAGACAGAACAGACACAAAATAAAAGCTAAAACCTTCATTCGAATATTTTAGCTTTTATTTGACGGGTTTGAAAAGAGTTTGACGAAACTATTGGATTCGATACGCTTTGCTTTTCCAGAGCACGACGACCGTTCCGTCGAATTGATCGGCGATCGAACGCAAACCCGAATCAAGTTTTTGATAATCGTTCGTTCCGCGTTTGACGGTTTTTTGTTTCTGTTTGGTGTAAGCCGAATCAAACCAGATGCCGCCGACGTTGTTAAAAGTCTTGCCGCCAACGCTGCGGGTCGCGCCTGCTTCGGATTTTTGTTTTTTCGGCTCCGGCGCGGAACGGGTTGATTTCAGAACCGGCGCGCTCAATTCTACTTCGGTTCGCTGATCGTCTTTTGACGCCAACTTTTTATCTCTGGTCTGGTTCTTTTCCTGTATTGCGCCGTTTGCGGAGACATTCGGTTTGGTGGCTTCTTCGGTCTGAACTTTTGCCAGTTCTTTGTCCGATTCACCGCCTTTCGTGTCCGCCGGTTTGATCTTGTCCGGTATTGACACCGGCGCCGGTTGATCGTTCATTGTCGGAGTTGCTTCCGGCACATCCGTTTTTCTTTCGGTCGGCGCGATCTTCTCGACTATCGGCGAATTTGAATTCGGAAGCGGTGTCGCGCTTGTCGTGCCGGACACGTTTGCGGGTGCCGATGAATTCGTTGCCGCCGTTGCCGTATTTGAACTCGCGGAATTTGCCGGCGCGGATTGCGGCACAGATTTTTCGGCGGAATCAGCTTTGTTGGTTGAAAATGAAACTTCCGAATTGCCGCCCGAAAGGTTTTTCAAAACCAGATAACCGAAAAATCCGCTGAACAATAAAACGAGTGCGCCCATCGCATAAGCGATCTGCGGAAAGGCAAAGAATTTGCGGTACCACGGCGTTTTGCGGGCGGCAATTTCAGCCGGAACAACAGAAGAAGCGGTTTCCGTTTCCGCTTCCGAATTTAACGCGATGACATTCGACAAAATTTTCCGGCACCGCATACAATCCGCCAGATGCCCCGTGTAACGCTGACGCGCCGCGTCGGGCAAGGCATTTTCGGCAAACGCGGAAATGTCATCTGCGTCGAGGTGCGAGTCGAATGAAACCGCAGTTTCAGCGCCCCGCGCTTTTCGCAGAATTGCATCAATTTCCTTGTCGAATTCATTAACCATCTTCTTTACTTGTCAGAAGTTACGCCGCCGGGCGCAAAAAAAATATGCAAATCTCACGGCTTCGATCCGTCACTCCGGACTCTTGCCAACTTAAGAACGCTTCACTGCAAAATTTCTTGCACGAGCGCGAAAATTATTAGGATCGCCACCAGTTTTTCAAGACTGATGCCGAGTTTAGATGCCGTTTCCGCCAGATATCGGCGGACTTCTTCCTCGCTCCAATTGTGCCGGGTTTTCAGTATTTTCTCGACCGCGCCGCGAATCTCGGTCTGGATCCGGACGATCTTGCGGCTCGCCGTCGCTTCGTGATAACCGAACATTTGCCCGATCTCTTTGAGCTTGATGTCGTCGTAATAATAAAGCTTCAAAAGCAAACGATCATCCGCGCCGAGTTCTTTGATCGCCTGCCCGAGCGCTTTCGAAACGTCGCGCGTCAATTGTTTTTCCTCAAAGATATCTTCGGCGTTGTCGTGATGCGAAATGACCGCCAAGTTTTCCGTTTTTTCCGAAGATTCTTTTGCCAGATTCTCAAATTCGCGCGCTTCTTCGACCTGCACGAACCGCGATTGTTTACGAAACTGATCGACCGCGAGCTGCGAAACGATCGCCCGCAGCCAGCCGCCAAGACTTCCGCGTCCCGAATAATACGAGAGTTTTGATTTCAGTTTTCCCTCTTTGTCGTGCTTCAAACCGTAAAGCTCCGCCCAGATCGAGCTCGCCAGATCGTCGGCGTCTTCCGCCTTCGGCGCGCATTTCCACGCCGCTGCTTTAACGGTTTTGTCCTGCGTTTTAACGAGCTCGCTCCACGCCGTTTCATCGCCGCGTTCGCACGCCAGCACAAGACACAGATCGTCGGCGCGAAGCTCGTCGATAAACGCTTTAACTTCCGCCGCCGAAGCCTTTTCATGATCGCGGAAAAGATATTTCTCCAAAGATTTTTCGATTCGCGGACGCACCTCGTCGGCTGCCAACCCGCGCGGATTTTCGGCACGCGAAATTAATCGCGCAATTGATTCTTCGATAATTTTTTCGTTTACCGGATTCACTTAACTTGCAAAGTTTAACAGACTTTTGGAACTTTTTTGAAGTTTCGGTTTCTAATTTGTTCAGAGTTCCAACTTTAGATTGCTTTTCCGTATAATCCGAACAATGAATCGAATAACCTTAATTTTCGCTTTTGTCATTTTGTTTTTAAACTTTCAGGGCGTTTGCGGGCAAGAATCTAAAACTCAGCAAGCCTTGTCGCTCGGCGTTTTGAATGACAAGGCGCAAGAATTAACAATGCCGAAATTAAAGGCTGTTCAGCCGCGCGTTGCCGGAAGCGTCAGCGTGCAGGTCACGATTAATTTGCAAAAAGGTGAAGTCGTTGCGGCAAGCGTAGTTTCCGGGCATCCTTTGCTTCGTCAAGCGGCGTTCAATGCCGCGAAACAAGCAAAATTCATTCCCGTTTTGAAGGATTTTGATACGCTTTACGGAACCGGAATTCTGGTTTACAAAGTTGAAGATTTCAATGGAAAAACCATCGAAAATAAAAAACCGAAACCGATCCTGCCGGTCATTGATTTGAGAAATGCAATTGTCAATGGTAAAGCTGCAAAACTCGAAAAACCCGCATATTCTGAAGAAGCGCGGAGAGCTTGTGCTGACGGAAAGGTCGAAGTTCTCGCGCTAATTCATGATTGGAGCGGTGCAGT
>JBBQOA010000128.1:0-9798 GCA_038330465.1 Pyrinomonadales bacterium | reverse complement strand
GGAAGCCGTAAATTTTTTCTGCGTGACGCGAATGATTCGGAGCCGAAACCGACTCGGTAAAAGCTTCCAAATTCCCCCTAAGATAATCCCGAACATTTTTTGCGATGGTTTGCGAAATTCTCTTGTAAAACGGTCGAATTTCGTGGAAATTAAACAACGTTAAACCTTTATTAACTATGTCGATGAGATTGTTCCCGAATCTCTTTCACATTAGAACCATAATCTTTTTTCTTCGGAGGATTCAATGACGAAAAGTGTTTTATTTGTCATTCTACTTACTTTAGCATCATTTTTAACGGCTTCGGCGCAGAGCGATGCCTTGAGAAATGATCTTGGAAACTCATTTAAAAATGTCAGCGTGGTGCGGTTTAGCATGCGCGATGCGGTTCGGCGCGCAAAAGCGAGCCAACCAATTTCATTTTCAACCTCAAACAAAAATTTCGAATTGTCATTGACGCCGCACGATTTGCGTGCCGCGCGCTACATTGCGGAAGACACAACGGCAAACGGCACGCGCCGACTTGAAAAAACGCCGGTCACCACCTACAAAGGCAAGATCGTCGGCGAAACAGATTCGGAAGTTCGGCTAACGATCGACGATTCGCGAATCGAGGGTTATTTTCAGGCGGGCGCGGAAAGATATTTTATCGAATCCGCCCAAAAATATTCGACTCTGGCGGCTGCCGATGAATTCGTCGTTTATCAGGCGGAAGATGTTCTTCGAGATAAAAGTTTTACGTGTCCGCAAGATCTTGCCGAGAAAATAGAGGACGGCAAGCAAATGGTTTTGACGGGCAATGTTCAGACCTTAGCCGGACAAAAAGTGATCGAGCTCGCGACCGAAGCCGATTTTGATTTTGTGAGTACGACGACCAACGCGGCAGGCGCCAATGCCAAGATCCTGAGTATTTTGAATATGGTCGAAGGCGTCTATGAAAACGAACTCAACCTGACGGTGAGCGTCGTTTTTCAACATACGTGGTCAACTGCTGATTCCTATAACGGAACAAATTCCGACACATTGCTGCGCTCGTTTCAAGCCTACTGGAACGCCAACTTTCCGGCGGCGCAATATCCGCGCGACACGGCGCATCTTTTTACCTATAAACCGAATGTCCGTTCGCAAGGTTTCGCCTTTTTGAGCGTGATGTGCAACAACCCTAATTTTGCGTATGGTTTGAGCGGCAGGGTCGATATCGGCTGGGGCTGGGAAGCAGCGAATTTTCTGGTGACGGCGCACGAAATCGGTCATAATCTCGGGGCGACGCATTCCGATCCGCTGCCGAATTGTGCAAACTCATTGATGAATGCGCAATTGAACGAATACACGCAGTTTTCATTCTGCACGGCTTCGCGGGGCGAAGTAAGCAGCTTTGTTTCGGCAAACGGGACGTGTCTGACCGCGCGCAGTCAGACGCGGTTCGATTTCGACGGCGACGGCAAAACGGATATTGGGATCTTTCGCCCGAACGTCGGCGAATGGTGGATCAACCGCAGTTCTTCGGGGCAAACGGTGGCGGCGCAATTCGGCAATGGTTCGGACAAGATCGCTTCAGGCGATTTTACCGGCGACGGCAAAACCGACATCGCTTTTTGGCGTCCGTCAAACGGGTTCTGGTATATCTTAAGAAGCGAGGACGGTTCGTTTTTCTCGTTCCCGTTCGGTGCATTGGGCGATATTCCGGTGCCTGCCGATTATGATGGCGACGGGAAAACGGACGCGGCTGTTTTCCGTCCGTCGAATGCGACTTGGTATATCAATCGATCAGGCGGCGCGGGCACCGCAATCGTGCAATTCGGGGCGGTGGGCGATGCTCCGGTCGTCGCGGATTACGACGGCGACGGCAAAGCGGATATTGCAATTTTCCGTCCGGCGGTCGGTGAATGGTGGATTCAGCGCAGCAGTACGGGCGCAACCATCGCTTTTCAGTTTGGTAATTCAGCCGATAAACCCGTGCCGGGCGATTACACCGGTGACGGCAAAGCGGATGTCGTGTTTTTCCGCCCGTCAACCGGGTTCTGGTATGTTCTGCGGAGCGAAGACAATTCTTTCTTTTCGTTTCCGTTCGGCACTTCGGGCGATGTTCCCGTGCCGGGTGATTATGACGGCGACGGCAAATTTGACGCCGCTGTTTTCCGTTCGTCAAATACGACGTGGTATCTCAATCGAACAACGGCGGGAACGGGAATTCTGGGCTTCGGCGCCAACGGTGACAGTCCGCTTCCGAATGCTTTCGTGCCGTAAACCATTAACGTCAAGGCAAGACAATGAAAAAGGGAACGACCGAAATCGTTCCCTTTTCCTTTTGCATTCCAAGTTAGGAGTTTATTGCAGTGCCGCGTCGTCAACCCGGAAAGTCGTTGTGATCGAACTATCCATGGTCGAGCGGAATTGAACCCTCACGGTCTGACCTTTGTAAGCCGCCACACTCAGCGATTTTTGTGAATAAACTCCGGCAGTGCCTTTGTTCAAATTGCTGTAAGTCGCCAGCGTGGTCAGCAATGTTCCCGAAGTGTTGCGGACTTCGACAAACAATTTATCGTATTGCGTCGTCGTTGTTGTTTCACTTGAAGTTACATTGAGCCAGAAGGTCAAAGTTCCGGTTGCCGAAGTGGGAATCGAAACCGTTTGATAGGTTTGTCCCGTGACGCTGTTGTTGACACCGAAATAAGCATAGCCGGTGCCGCCGTGCGGCGCGCTGCCATTAGCGATGTAGAAAGCGCCGGTGCCGCTCATGACCCACGGCGTGATGACGCTTTCGAATCCGCCGTTGACGAGCAGATTGCTTCCCGGCGTCGGGGTCGGAGTCGCCGTCGGAGTCGGAGTCGGTGTTCCGCCGCTCGGACAGCTGCCGACACCAACTGCACACCAGCCGGTCGAAACCGAGTTGTATTGCGCGCTGGTTGAACCAAACAGTACCGTTGCGGCATTTAAGGTTGCCGTTCTTGCCGCTGAAAAGTTCGTTCCCGATGTGAAATACGTCGTCAAGGCTTTATACCAGATCTTCGCCGCATCGGTCGTGCCCATTCCGTTGACGGTGACGCCGCTGACGCGGTTGGTGCCGCCCGCCGCCATCAAATAGAAGGCGTGATTGACGATGCTCGAATTGGTATGAACGCCGCCGCTGTCAGCCGTTCCCGTGTAGCGCAGGCTGTAGTGATCGGGATCGCCGACCGCATTCGGATTGTCCATCCGGCGCAGCGCGTCGCCCGAAGTTCCCGGCGTATAGGCATCTTCGCCGATTTTCCAGGTGTCCGCCGAAACAATTCCGCCGTCGGCATAAAGTTCGACCATCGAACCTAAAATGTCCGAAGTTGCTTCGTTCAAGGCGCCCGATTCATTTGAATAGGTCAAATTAGCGGTGCGTTCGGTGACGCCGTGCGTCATTTCGTGACCGCAGATGTCAATCGTTGTCAGCGGCGTAAAGGTCGTGCCGTCGCCGTCGCCGTAGCTCATTTGATTGTTATACCAAAATGCGTTGTTATAGCGACCGCTGCTGCCGAAATGAACCCGCGAAACGATCAGCCCGACGCCGGTCGCGGCGGAAGTTGTTGTTCCCGGACCGCCCGCGCCGTCAATGCCGTTGCGTCCGTGAACATTCAGATAATAATCGAAGGTTTTCGCCGCGCCGTAATGCGCGTCAACGCCGGCGCGTTGGATCGTCGTGTTCCAGTTATCGTCCGTATCGGTGAAACGCGATTGCGTGCCGCCCGTACCGGTCGTTTCGCTGCCGGTGCTGTTCATATTAAAAGTGCCCTGTTTGCGGGTCAGATCTTCCATATAATATGTCGAGCCGACAACACTTGTATCGATCGAAACCGTTCCGTTGTAAAGCGATGAACCCGTGCCGGTTTGCAGGTTATCGTATTCCATTACTTTTTCGCCCGTTTGCGCGTCGATAAAAGTAACTGGAACCGATGTTCCGTTTGAACCGTCAACCCGCGGCGTCGTCACGCGATAAACCAGATGATCGCGGTCGTCGGCGCGATAGATCCACAGATCCGCTGTCGGCATTTCGGTCAATTCCGCTTTGCCCCGATAATTTTCCGTGACCGTTTTGATCGCCTCTTTTTGCGTCAAATTCGGTTCGGTATTGACGACGATCGATTCTTTCAGATCGTCGGTCACGGTTGAAAGTGAACCGTCGGTGTTCAGGTGAACGATGGCTTCGCCTTCCCAGACGGGAATGCCGCCGAGTGTTTGACGAACGCGCGTATGCGCCATTTTCAAATCGTCGATCTCGACCTTTTGAATCTGATATTCGTCAATATTGCCGATCGCCCGCTGCGCCGCTCTGTCGCGCAGAATGCCCAAACTTATTTGTTTGGCATTTTCGAGTTCGTCTTGGTTGCCTGCATTAAAAACAGGTTTGTTGGCGTTGGTCTTTTTAGTAATCAGACCGAACACAAAAATTGCGATCCCGAAAATCGCCAGAATACTTAAAAATCTTTTCACGCTCTTTAATCTCCTTGGGACTTAAATTTAATTTTTTTGCCGATAAATTTATCAAGCCAGTATGAAAAAATAATACAAACCTAGAGCTAAAAAACTTAATAAGCTTTTTTAGGAAAACATAAAAGGGGATCACTTTTTTTCTGAAATACCAGGAAGACCTTTGATAGTATTTCAATAGATAAAAAGGAAAGTAGAAAAGAGTGTAATTATCAAAAAATATTGTGTCAAGTATAAATAGACAAAATACAACTATAAGCGGAAGTTTTTTTACAATGAATGGCATCGGCAAAATTTTTTCGTGGAACGAGGTTTCGGAAATTCACCGGACGCGCAACGGTATCTATCAGCGAAAGGGCGATTTAATCTCGCTGCTGACGGATTTCGGCAAAATCAATCCGTGTTATCCGGACTATCACGGAGCAACCCGCGAGACGATCTTTTACACCGGCGCGGGACGGCGCGGCGATCAAAAACTTGATTCATTCAATAAAGCATTGTTTAATGCTATTGAATCGAAACACGCCGTCCCGCTTTTTAATAAACTAAAGACGGGCGCGTGGCAATTTTTAGGTTTTTGGCGCGTGGCGGAAGGGAAATATCTTTTCGTTGAGGCGCAGAACCGAATGGTTTGGAAATTTACTT
The DNA here is from genome assembly GCA_038330465.1 of Pyrinomonadales bacterium. Lineage (GTDB taxonomy): Bacteria > Acidobacteriota > Blastocatellia > Pyrinomonadales > Pyrinomonadaceae > JAFDVJ01. The sequence goes on along the minus strand of JBBQOA010000128.1, from coordinate 4,700 downwards.
TGCAAAGAGATGATCGAAATTAGAAAAGCAACCGAAAAAGACAGGGAAGAAGTTTGGGAAATCATCGAATCCGTGATCGCGGGCGGCGACAGCTACCCTTTTTATCCCGATACTTCGCAGGAAAAAATGCTCGATTGGTGGTTCTCGAAAGAAAAAGAAACCTACGTCGCCGTCTGGTCGGTGCTGCCTGCGGCAGCGGGTGGTTTAATCAAAGCCGACAGTGATTTGAACAACAAAATCGTCGGCACATTTTTCTTAAAAGCCAATCAGCCCGATCTTGGCGGACATATCGCGAACGCCGGTTATATGGTCGCCCGGGAAGCGAAAGGAATGCGCGTCGGACGAACAATGGGGGAATTTTCGCTCGCGGAAGCAAAGCGTTTAGGCTACCAGGCGATGCAGTTTAATTTCGTCGTCAAAAGCAACACGGTCGCCGTTCATTTATGGCAAAACTTAGGTTTTGAGATCATCGGCGAAATTCCCGAAGCCTTTCAGCACAAAGAAAACGGTTTGACGAATGCTTTGATAATGTATCGAAAATTGTAAAGTTATTTTTTCTCGCCAAGCGCAACGGCGCGGTTGTAAGCGGCGTAAACGGCTTTTGATAAAACGGTGCGCAAGCCGCCTTTTTCCATTTGATAGATCGCGTCAGCCGAAGTTCCGCCCGGAGATGTCACCATATTGCGGAGTTCCGCCGGATGTTTGTGCGATTCCATCGCGAACAGCACCGAGCCGAGCATCGTTTCCTGCACTAATTCTTTCGACATTTCACGCGAAAATCCGAGGTGGACGCCCGCGTCCGTCAAGGCTTCCATAACCATAAAAATATAGGTCGGTCCGGTGGCGGAAAGCGAAGTCGCCATATCGATCATATTTTCGGTTTCGACGTGCAATTCTTTGCCGAGTGCGGTCAGCAACGCTTTGATCTGCGATTTTTCCGCGTCGGAAACTTTTTCCGTGCAGGTCCAAGCCGTAATTCCGGCGCCGATCTGCGAGGGCGTGTTCGGCATTGCGCGGACGATCTTTTGATTGTCGAGCGCGTCGGAAATCGTTTCGATCTTTGTTCCGGCGATGATCGACGCGACGAGCTGATGCGGCGCGACCGCGTTTTTCAAATCTTCCAAAACGCCCTTGATCCGCTGCGGTTTGACGCATAGAACGACGATCGAATCTTCGTTTTCACGAATATTTTCGACGGCTTTCGCATTTTCCTCAAAAACCTCGATCCCGTATTTTTCGCTCAATTCTTGACGCCGGTTTGCGCGCGGATGCGTCGCGGCGATCTGCTTCGCCCCGACGAGTTTTTTCCGCAGCAGTCCGGCGACGATCGATTCCGCCATCACGCCGCAGCCGATGAACGCGAGTTTCGTGTTTGCTAAATTGTTTTCCATAAAATTCTCAGGCTTAAAAGAAATCTTTACTTTGCGCCTTTGCGTCTTGGCGGGAAAAGTTATTGTTTCCCCCGAAGACGCAAAGCAGGCTAACTATTTGTTAATAATAAAATGTTCGTGCAAAATATCCATTTACACATTAAAGCTATGACTATCGACGAACAAATCGAATTTATCAAAAAAGGCGCGGTCGATCTGATCCGCGAAGAAGATCTGCGCAAAAAACTCGAACGAAGCGCGAAAACCGGCAAACCGCTGCGCGTCAAGCTCGGCGCCGACCCGACCGCGCCCGATATTCACATCGGACACACGGTCGTCATTCGCAAACTCCGCGCTTTTCAGGATCTCGGACACACGGCGATCTTTCTGATCGGCGATTTTACGGGCATGATCGGCGATCCGTCGGGCAAAAACGCGACGCGTCCGCCGCTCTCGCGCGAAGAAATTCTGGTCAACGCCGAAACTTACAAAGCGCAGATATTTAAACTTCTTGACCCCGAAAAAACCGAGATTCGTTTTAATTCCGAATGGATGGACAAATTCGCCGCCGCCGATTTTGTCAAACTTTGTTCGCGCGTGACGGTCAAACAAATCCTCGAACGCGACGATTTTGAAAAACGTTTGCAGGAAGAACGCCCGATTTCTTTGCACGAACTTCTGTATCCATTGACGCAGGGATTTGATTCGGTCGCGCTCGAAGCCGACATCGAACTCGGCGGAACCGACCAGAAGTTTAATTTGATGGTCGGGCGCAATTTGCAGCGCGAATACGCGCAAGAACCGCAAGTTATCCTGACAACGCCGCTGCTCGAAGGACTTGACGGCGTCAATAAAATGTCGAAATCGCTGAATAATTACATCGGAATTGACGAATCGCCAAACGAAATGTTCGGCAAAGTGATGTCTATTTCCGATGATTTGATGTGGAAATATTACGAGCTTTTGACCGATCTCGCACCGACGAAGATCGAAGCGATGAAAACGAGCGGCGAAAATCCGCGCAATTTGAAAGTTAATCTTGCAAAACTCATCATCAAAGATTTTCATTCTTTGGACGCGGCTGAAAAAGCGGAAGCGGATTTTGTCGCGCGTTTCGTCAAAAAGGAAATTCCCGATGAAATTGAAGAAACACAGGTTTCGGCAGGGCATTACAATCTTGCCGAATTGCTTGTGCAGACCGCGCTCGCGCCGTCGAAAAAAGAAGCGAAACGATTGATCGAACAAGGGGGCGTCAAGCTCAATGGCGAAAAAGTTTCCGATACAAACGCCGAAATCGAATTAGAGGACGAAATCCTGCTGCAGGTCGGCAAACGCAAGTTTTTGCGGGTCAAAATTCTTTAAGGAATTGATGGTTGATGATCAGAAAATAGGACGCAGACGAACGCGGATTAGACGGACTTTCGCTGATTTATTTAAAGCATTTTTATTGAACCGCGTAAATCCGTCTAATCCGCGTTCGTCTGCGTCCCATTCCTAAGTTTTGGAATCGCCTAAATAATTTCGTATCCTAAAAATATGAGTAATAGCGATAAATACACGATCGGACTGGTGCAGATGGCGATGTCGGCGGATATTGACGAGAATTTGAAACGCGCCGGTGAATTCGTCCGCGAAGCCGCCGGACGGGGCGCGAAGATCATTTGTTTGCCGGAAATGTTTCGTTCGCAATATTTCTGCCAGCGCGAAGACGTCGATCTTTTTAACCTTGCCGAAACAATTCCGGGAAAATCGACGATGACACTCGGCGTCGTTGCCAAAGAATTGAAAGTGACGGTCATCGTGCCGCTTTTTGAACGGCGCGCGATCGGAATGCATCACAACAGTCTCGCGGTTCTCGGCGAAGACGGCGAGATCGTCGGGATTTACCGCAAGATGCATATACCGGACGATCCTTCGTATTACGAGAAATTTTACTTCACGCCGGGCGATCTTGGATTTAAGGTTTTTGAAACGCCGAGCGCGAATATCGGCACGCTCATCTGCTGGGATCAATGGTTTCCCGAAGGCGCCAGATTGACGGCGCTGCGCGGCGCGGAAATTCTTTTTTACCCGACGGCGATCGGCTGGCATCCGGCGGAAAAAGATGCGGTCGGCGCATCGCAGCAGGATGCGTGGCAGACGATTCAGCGGTCGCACGCGATCGCCAACGGGATCTTTGTCGCGGCGGTCAACCGCGTCGGTCACGAAGTTTTTAACGAAGGCTCGGACGGCATTCAATTCTGGGGACACAGCTTTGTCGCCGATCCGTTCGGCGTCGTCATCGCGCAGGCAAGCGACGACAAAGAAGAAGTTTTGATTGTCGAAATCGACCGCGCGAGAATGGAAGATGTCCGCCGTAACTGGCAATTCCTGCGCGACCGGCGCATTGAAAACTACGGCGATCTGCAAAAAAGATTTATAGATTAGGAAAGATAATGGATAATGGAAAACGGAAAACGGATAATAAAAAAGAATTGATTCTTAAATTATCCATTATCCGTTTTCCATTATCCGTTAATTGATTTATGTCGAAACAAACTCCGCTCGAAGCGGGTTTTAAATTTCCCGCCGAATGGGACGCGCACCGCGCGACGTGGATCGGTTGGTGTCATAACAAAAACGATTTTCCGGGCAAACTCGCGGCGATCCATTGGGTTTACGGCGAAATTACGCGCAAACTTATCGAAGCGGGCGAAACTGTTGCGATTCTCGTGCAGGACGCGAAACACGAAGCGAAGGCGCGAAGCGTTTTAACCAAAACGGGCGCGGATCTTTCGAAAATTGAGTTTTACCAAATCCCGCACGATCGCGGCTGGATGCGCGATTCGGGACCGATGTTTGTCAAAAATGAAGCGGAACGCGAAACTGCCGTCATCAAATTCAAGTTCAATGCCTGGGCGAAATACGACGACTGGAAACTCGACAATCAGGTCGCTGTCAAATTCGCGAAAAAAGAAAACCGCAAGATCTTTCACGTCGGATACAACGGCAAAGAAGTCGTTCTCGAAGGCGGCGCGATCGACGTTAACGGCGCGGGAACGATTTTGACGACCGAAGAATGTTTACTTGATACGCAAGTGCAAACGCGCAATCCGAAGCTGACGCGGAAAGATTACGAGCAAGTTTTCGCACAGAATCTCGGCGCGGCAAATACGCTCTGGCTTAATAAAGGAATCGTCGGCGACGACACACACGGGCACGTTGACGATTTCTGCCGGTTCGCGGGTAAAAATACGATCGTGCTCGCCGAAGAAAAAAACAGCGCGGACGCAAATCATCGAATTTTGGAAGAAAACCGGGAACGGCTCGAAGGCTTTAAGTTAGAAACGG
>JBBQOA010000127.1:0-9816 GCA_038330465.1 Pyrinomonadales bacterium | reverse complement strand
GTGCGATACGTAATTGATTCGGCAACCCAGGTTCTGATCGCCATTTCCGCCAATTTATGTTTGATCGCGCCGAAAGACGAGATCGGTTTACCAAACTGCTGACGTTCGTTGGCGTAACGAATCGCGTCGTGAACCGCGAGTTTTGCGCCGCCCGTCACGGATGCGCCGAGTTTGAAGCGTCCGACGTTGAGGATATTAAATGCGATCTTCGCGCCGTCGCCGACCTCGCCGAGCAGATTCGTCACCGGAATTCGCGCGTCGGACAAAATGAGCGGCGTCGTCGATGAAGATTTGATGCCCATTTTATGTTCTTCCGCACCCGGACGGCAATCTTCCGACCGTTCGACGACAAACGCCGAAAACTTTTTCTTTTCGCCGTCAACTTTTGCGAAAACGATAAAAACATCGGCAAATCCGCCGTTCGAGATCCACATTTTTTCGCCGTTCAGAATATATTCCGTGCCGTCTTCGCTTAATTTCGCGCTGCATTTCGCGCCGAGTGCGTCCGACCCGCTGCCGGCTTCGGATAAACAATAAGCGGTGATGACTTCGCCCGAAACGATGCGCGGAATCCACGTTTTTTTCAATTCTTCGGAACCGAAATAGAGAATCGGAAGTAATCCGATCGAGGTCTGCGCGCCGAATGTCGTGCCGAAACCGCTGCCGCGTCCGACGCCTTCGGCGATAATCACTCCCGAAACCTGATCAAGCGCCGCGCCGCCGTATTCTTCGGGAATATTCGCGCCCAACAGTCCGAGCTCGCCGGCTTCGCGCACCAGACGCCGCGCCGTTTCCCAATCGTGCTTTTCCATCGCTTCGATCTGCGGGCGAACCTCGTTATCGACAAATTCGCGGATCGTTTCGCCGATCATCTTGTGTTCTTCGGTAAAATCTTCGGGCGTGAACATTTCCGCCGCCGGGCGGTTTTCGATCAAAAACGCACCGCCTTTGATAAAATCTTTTTCCATCTTTGCATCCATAATTGTTTTTTTTCCTCTTTTTTGAAGTGAATTTGCTGACGATATTATAACTGAATGAATGTTCATTCAGCAAGAAAATAATTAAAAACTTCGTCCTTTTTCTTGGTGAAAAAGCGAAAAATGTAGAAATTAATTATTTATCAACTGCTTTCTCTTAGAATCTAAAGCCAAAATTGAGCCGGTTTCCGAAGGCAAAACTTATGTTTTGGAAGCGATCCATCCGACACATTTTGCCGAAAAAGCGGTCAAAACATAGAGCAAGCCGATGACGACAATCGAAAACTTCGGAATCGCCGAAAACCGCGCAATATTTGCCCACGGCTCAAAAACTCTCGTTTTCAGCATTTGGATAATCGCGTAATTTTCGGCGGAGTCCAAAATTATCGACAAAAGCGCGATAACCGACAGCCATAGACCTAAATGTTTGACCCAACCGATTTCAAAACTCTTCGCCAACAGATTGCAGGCAAGCGAAATCGAGATCGGATAAAGAAAAAGAAACAAGTAATCAACGCCGAGATTCAAGAACGCGTCTTCGCGGACCGTGCCTTGCCACGAATCAACGATTTCTTTCGCTTTTTCGGAATCAGCCAATTCCAGCGAAATGATTTTTCGCGGAGATTTGTCCGTTTTTTGCGATTCGCCGATCCGGAGCAATGCAAACATTACGATCAACGTTAAAGTGAAAACGGCAACAAACAACGGCAACTTTGATTCTTCCTTTATCCAGAAATACAAGTCCATTTAATCCAAACGCTCGAAAATTCCCGCCGCGCCCATGCCGCCGCCGACGCACATTGTGACCATTCCGTAGCGTCCGCCGGTGCGTATTAGTTCCTGCAAAACGGTTGCGGTCAATTTTGCGCCGGTGCAACCCAAAGGATGACCGAGCGCGACCGCGCCGCCGTTGACGTTGACTTTCGCGGGATTCATTTCGAGAACCTTCATCACCGACAAACCTTGCGCGGCAAATGCTTCGTTGAGTTCGATAATGTCGATATCTTCAAGCGTCAAACCCGCAAGTTTCAAGGCTTTCGGAATCGCGTAAACCGGACCGATGCCCATTTCTTCAGGCAAACATCCGGCGGTCGCGAATGAAACGAAACGCGCGAGCGGTTTGAGTCCGAGTTCGTTCGCTCTATCCAAAGACATCACGACGCACGCCGCCGCGCCGTCCGACATTTGCGAAGAATTTCCGGCAGTAACCGTTCCTTTCGCGTGAAAAGCGGGTTTCAGTTTTGCCAGACCTTCGATGTTCGCGTCATATCGGACGCCTTCGTCGGTGTCGAAAACGACTTCTTTGCGGCGCACGCGTCCGTTTTCGTCAAGTTCGTCAACCAGCACGGTGAACGCGACGATCTCGTCTTTGAATTTTCCAGCCTTGATCGCCGCTGCCGCTTTCTGGTGCGAAGAAAGCGAAAATTCGTCCGCTTGTTCGCGCGTGATCTCGTATTTTCGCGCCAGATTTTCCGCCGTCAAACCCATATTCAAATAATAATCCGGATACGAATCGACGATCCGCGGATTCGGACGCACGACATTGCCGCCCATCGGGATCATCGACATCGTTTCAAGTCCGCCCGCGACGATGATCTCCGCGCCGCCCGTGCGGATCCGATCCGCCGCGAGCGCAATTGTCTGCAAGCCCGACGAGCAATAACGATTGACGGTCATCGCCGAAACCTCGACCGGAATTCCCGCTTCGATCGCCGCAGTTCGCGCAACATTCATCCCTTGCTCGGCTTCGGGAAACGCACAGCCCATGATCACGTCGTCAATTTCGCCGAGGTTCAAACCTTCAACGCGATTGACCGCTTCCTTGATTGCCGCCGCGCCCAAATCATCGGGACGCGTATTTTTCAAAGTCCCTTTCGGTGCTTTTCCGACAGCCGTCCGCACGGCTGACACGATAACTGCTTCTTTCATAATTTTTCTCCGCCTTCTAAAATCAACTGATTAATTCTTTTCTTTTTATGATTCAATCTTGGCATTTAATTTCAAGAATTTCTGTGCAATTGCCTGTAATTCATCAACATTTTTCGACTCATTAAAAATTTCACGTTCGCCTGCTAAAAGTAAATTCATGATTTCTTCCTCTGAACGATTACCGACTAAAATTCTGTAGATCGGCGCAATGTAACGGTCATATTCATCAGAAAGGTTTGAATTTTCGTTAATGTTTATCGGATCCCAATCTTGAAACAAAATTTGCCGAATAGAATTTTGAATTTCTATTGCTCTTTTTGTTTTATGATTTTTACTTTCTATTTTGTCAATCACATTAGTCACGCGATCATCTCCGCTTTTTGCTTGACGATTTTCAGCATTTCTTTTCTGATCAAACCGCTGAACGGCTGAATAAATGTCCAGTAAAATCCGAAACTTCGGCGGCTTTCGTCGTCGAGACAGCGAATGCGCGTTTCCGTTTTCAGACGGGTTTTATTTCCTTCTGCGTCAACCGAAAAATTCCAGACGGCTTTGGCAAATCCTTTTTTATCAAATTCGCGAAAATTATCCGCATTCACTTTTTGAAGATTTCCGCCAAGCGTCCAGAATTTTCCCGCCAGACCGATCAAAAGCTCTTCGTTTTTGCGCGTTCCCAAAATTTCAAAATTCGATCCCCGCAGTTCGCGCAATCGCAAATGCTCGCTCGGCAACCCGCGCAGGAAAATCAGTCCGCGCACGATCCAAGATTCGCTCAGATCAACTTCATCGACCGCGTTAAAAACCGTTTCCGCCGACGCCCGAATTGCGATCTCGTGCGTTTCGACAAAATCATATTTCGGCAAAAATTCGTCAATCAACATTTTATTCAAAATCCCGAAACCAAAATGAGTGAATGTTCATTCATTTTTACAATATACACAAAAGGCTGAGTTTTTACCAACAAATTTGCAAATAATTCCTAACTTTCGGTAATTTTCTCCTCCACCTTTGGAAGCTGTCCAAGTTTTCTCAGCAAAGGCGTCATTGTCAAACCTTGCGCGAAGACCGAAAAGGCGACGACGCCGAAGGTGACGGTCAGAATGTCCTGGCGAAACGGCACCGATTCGGGAATGCCGAGCGCCAGCGCCAACGCCAGCGCGCCGCGCAAACCGCCCCAGAACATAATATGCTGGTGCGCCGATTCGATCTTCCAGCGCGATTTGGCAAAAAATGTCGAAATCGGATAGATCGCCAACGCTCTGCCGATGATGACGGCGGCGATCGCCACGAGGATCGGGATTATGACGTGCGCAAAATTCTGATACGCTTCGTTGACCCCTAAGATGATGAAGATGATCGAATTAACGACGAAAGCCGCGTATTCCCAAAATGTTTCGATCGAATCTTCGCCTTTTTTCGAAATAAAGCCGAATTCCGAAGTATTGCCGACCAATAATCCGGCGGTCATCGTCGCCAGAACGCCCGACAGATGAAAATGTTCCGCGAGCCAGAACGAACCAAAGGCGGCAATGGTCGTCAAAGAAAGTTCCGCCAAATGGTCGCGGGTGCGGCTTGAAAGCAGCAAAATTACGCCGCCGACCGCCAATCCGCTGCCCACGCCGCCGACAATCGATTTGACCATCAACCAGCCGGCTTCGCCGACTCCGAGCGAATCGCCCATCGCAAAAGCGAGCGCGACGGTAAAAGCGACGGCGGCGGTCGAATCGTTAAAAAGCGATTCGGCTTCGACCAAAAGACGTAATCTGCCCTCGACCCGCGCTTCCTTAAAGGTCGCGATCACCGAAACCGGATCGGTTGCCGCAATCAAAACGCCGAATAAAATTGCCGCCTGCCACGCCCAGCCAACGGCGTAAACCATAAAAACGGCGGTAATTGCGGCGGAAAGCAAAACTCCGATGGTCGCAAAAGTGACGACCGGCAACAGATCGCGTTTGAGTTCTTTCCAATGAATGTAAAGCGCGGCTTCAAAGATCAGCGGCGGCAATAAAACCTTGAAAAGCAATTCTTTGCTGAAAGGAATTTCGATGCCGAGCGGCACGAAAGCCAAAATTAATCCCGCCACAACAAGTCCGACCGTATAAGGAATTTTCAAACGTCGGGCAACAATGGCAACAATCGCGCCGATCAGCAAGATCATCTCCAGAGTTTCGATTTTAATGTATTCCATAAACAGTAATTTTACGGAAAACCCATTTTTTCGGCTAATTCGAAATTCCGATTTCGACTTCGGCAAGCATCAAAACGTCGCGCAAAGCCCGCGGATCGAGCGCCACCAAGAACCCGCGTTTGCCGCCGTTGATGAAAATGCGCGGCAATTCAAAGATCGTTTTTTCAATATAAACCGGCATTTTTGTCCGGACTCCGAACGGCGACGTTCCGCCGACCAGATAACCCGTCAATTTATGCGCTTTGTCGGGCGCGACCGGCGCAACAGTTTTGACTTTGATAATTCGCGCAAGCTCTTTCGTCGAAACCTGCCGGTCGCCGTGCATCAAAACGATCAGCGGCGCTTTCTCGTTCGTTTCAAAAACAAGAGTTTTGACGACCGCGTGTTCGTCAACTTTCAAAACTTCCGCCGAATGCCGCGTCCCGCCTTTTTCGACGTAATCGAAAACGAATGGTTCGAACTCAATTTTTTTCGCGCGCAGCTCGCGGATCGCGGGCGTCATCGGGTAATTCATTTTTAGTATTTTTCGCGGGTCTTGCCTAAGTCAGAACAGTGAGCGGTAGCGACCTGTTTAATGTGGCAATCAACAGATCGCTACCGCTCACTGTTCTAATATGCTCGACAGCCAGATGTCCTTTTATAATTCAAGAAAACCTAAAACTCCCGTTTTTACATTTTCACTTGGATTTTGAATCCGTTCGAAAATTTCAGCAATTCTTTGTTTATCAAATTTAGCCAAAATTTCGTCGCAAGATGGTTGGGCAGACCAATCTTCATAAGCAAAAACCGTATTTTCAATGATTTCATCCGAACTTACGCATTTCAGAGCTTCGCTTAAATTTGAACCTTCTTCATTAATACAAGTTGCCAGAACATGTGCTGCCCAGTAACTTTTGGTTCTTAATTTCGCAACAATGTCTTTCCAATACTCACAATCCATAAATCAAACATCTTTATACCGAAAACACGAAACCAGATGATCGTTGACCAAACCGCAAGCCTGCATAAAGGCATACATAATGGTCGAACCGACAAAGTTGAAGCCGCGCCGTTTTAGATCTTTACTGAACGCGTCGGAAATTTCGGTTTTCGCGGGAACTTGGTTGGCGATTTCCCAACTATTAATGATCGGTTTGCCGCCGACAAAACTCCAGATATATCGATCGAAACTGCCGAACTCTTCGACTGTTTCCAAATAACATTTGGCGTTGCGGACAGCCGAAGCGATTTTCAGACGATTGCGGATGATGCCTTCGTTGGCGAGCAATTCGGCGCATTTTCGTTCGTCGTAAAGCGCGATCTTGGCAGCGTCGAAATTATCAAACGCCGCGCGGTAATTTTCGCGCTTCCTTAAAACGGTATCCCACGAAAGTCCGGCTTGTGCGCCTTCTAAGATCAAAAATTCAAATAATCTTCGGTCGTCGCGTGCCGGCACGCCCCATTCCATATCGTGATAGTGAATTGCCAAATCATTTTTCGCCCAATCACAGCGCATTTTTTCAGTTTGCATATTTTCCAAAGGACAAATATTTTTCGATCAAATCTTGCGGCTTCAAACCGCCAAAATCCGCGTGCGCTTCCATGACCGAATCAAGTTTTAAAATTTCCTCGATCGAATTAACGGTCGCGATGCCGATCGATTTCATTTCCGCGCGGTGCGCCGCCTCAAAACCGCCGACGGCATCTTCAAAAACCAAACAATTTTCGGGTTCAACGCCGAGTTTTTCCGCCGATCTGAGAAAGATTTCGGGGTCGGGCTTGCCGTTCGTAATATCGGCGGCGGTCGTCACGGCTTGAAAAAACCGGCGCAAATCAAGACCGTCCAAAATAAATTCGACATTCACATTCGGCGCGGCGGTCGCAACCGCCATTTTGACGCCCAAACTTTGCGCTTCTTCCAAAAATTCGATGGCGCCCGCAATCGCTTGGCGGTGCGGCAAAAATAATTCCTGATAAAGCGATTCTTTTCTGTCTCCGAGTTCGGTAATTTTTTCGTCGGAAATCGCGCCAAAGACGGTCGGCAGAATTTCGCGGTTCGTTTTTCCGGCAGTTTTCACCAAAAAATCGTGCGCGTTCATCGCAACGCCGTTTTCCGCGAGCATTTTTCCCCACGCTTCGGTGTGAAAGCGCATATTGTCAACAAGTGTGCCGTCCATATCGAAAATGAACGCGCGTTTTTCAAAATAATTCATTCAATAATTCCCTTTTTCGCAATATATAAAGTCTTTTCGATCAGGCAATGAACCTTGCCGTTTTTGTCTTTTAGTTCGACCGTATATATTCTATCAACCGATTTCTCGGTTTCAAGCCGCGATTTGATTTCGACTAATTCTTCTTCGCTCAACAAAAAATCGGCAAACAAAGTTTCCTTGCCCGGACGTTTGAAACGAATCGTTGCGGCTTTGTCCCAGACAACATAATCTTTACCGAGAGTTTTGATGAGCATCAGCATATAGATCGGATCGATGCCCGCATAGAGACTTCCGCCGTAGATCGTCCCGACATAATTGCGCGTCCGCCACGATAAAGGGATTTTGACGCGCATTTCGCGGTAATCCGCCGCAATATAAAGAACGCGCGCGCCGCTGCCGCGATACGCCGGAAACAAATTGAATTTCAGACGGTCAATTTTTGTCGCAAAACTTTCGGACATTTCATCTGCTGTCAATAAACGATTTAGCTAGAAAATTGTTGAAACAAAGGGAATCAGATAAATTGTTGTACCAAGCAAAGCTGCCAGAAGAACTGCTTTTGAACGATTATTTTTTAAGTCGAAGAAAATAATCTGCTCGATCGCCCGAAAAATTCCGAAAAGAATCATTCCAATCAATAATGATTTTCCCAAACTTGTGGTCAAAAGTTCCTCCGTTTGAAAAATGGAAACATATGCAAATATCAAAAAACAAAGCATCAAGCACAAATTCAAAACCTGCATGATGGCTTTGTTTGTTTTTGTCACATATTCCAAATCCTGCTTCCAATCAAACAATTTCCAAAAGAAAACATGAAAGACAAAAAAGGCTAACCAAATAAAACCACCGATCAATATTAATGTTTTCATTGCGGCAATCTTTCCGTCAGATAAAAAACTACTTGCCGCTGAAATTTCCTTCCCGGCGTTCTAAAAACGACTGAACGCCTTCACGGGCGTCTTCGGATTTGAAAAGTTCGAGAATCTGCGGCGTCAGCTCTTCGACGGCTTTTGTAAAACCTTCCGCTTGCGCCGTTCGCGCCGAACGAATCGTTGCGCGAACACCGAGTGGTGCTTGTTTCGCAATTCGTTCGGCGATTTCGACGGCTTTTTCGATGTGTTTTCCGTGTCCGGTAATTTCCTGCACGAGTCCGATCCGCAAGGCTTCCGGCGCGTCAAATTCGTCGCCCGTCAGCAGCCAGCGCATCGCGTTTCCCCAACCCGCAATTTCGGGCAATCTGACGGTCGCGCCGCCGAACGGAAAAATCCCGCGTTTGATCTCGATCTGCGCAAAGGTCGCGTTTGCCGACGCAATTCTAATGTCAGAAGCGAGCAAGAGTTCGATCCCGAGCGTCAGACATTTGCCGTGAACCGCCGCAACAAGCGGTTTTGTGCGCGAACGCGTGCCCTGCAAATTGAGCGGATCGATCGCGTTATCAGCGTATTTCAAAATGCCGCCTTCAACGACGCGCGGCGCGACATTCGCCAGATCGAGTCCGGCGGTAAACATTTCGCCCTCGGCAAACAAAACGCCGCAGCGCACCTCACGGTCGTCTTCGAGACGCGTGTAGGCAGCCGCCAATTCTTCAAGCATTTCGAGGTCAAAAGCGTTACGTTTCGCGGGACGATTTAAGCCGATCAAAAGAATATGTCCGCGCCGTTCGACCGAAATTTTTTGTTCTGTCAGAGATGTCATTGGTTTTATTTTTGGGGGAAATTTTCCGCCTTTGTGACTCTTTCCGCCTGCCGGAAATGCCGTTTTTCGTGGGCGACGGCGATTTCAAAAGCCCGGTCAAGCCGGTAGGTCATCAGTTTTAAGAACGGCGAAGTGACGACCGTTTTTTGCAAATCGATGTTTCCGAGCGATTTAATCGTTTCGATAACTTCCGTTTGATGCTTGATAAATTGCCCGACAATATAGGGCGTAATCTTGCTCAGCGGAACGATTGCCGGACTCGACGCTTTGAACTTTTTCGCGTCGTTATTTAATGATTTCAAAAGAAAATTGCCGAAAAATCCGGTCAGCGGCGAATAATTCTCCCAAAAAGAATTTTTCCTTTCGCCCGTTTTGAGCTTTTCAAAAACCGGATTGAACGCCTCGTTCGATTTGATCAGATGATCGAGACATTGCCCGACGCTCCAACCCGTTTCGGACGGTTTCCAATTTATCTGTTGCGCCGAAAGATTGCCGAAAGTCGTTTGCGTATTTTCGGCAATCTTTTGCAGTTCGGAAATTAAATTTGAAAGTTCATCGCTCATAAGTTCCCCGACTAAAAAATCGGCAAGCCAAACCGTACAGCCATCAGAATCAACCATTTCGACAATGCAAAAATCTTCCTGTTTATGAACGATTGTGCCTACATCGCCGATTTGCGGCGGGCGTTTTCCGTCAAAATAACGGTTTTCCTTCAGCAATTTAACGATTTTGACACAATCGTGCTCTTGCAGTTCGGAAATCATTTCGTTCATAAAATAATTTTTGCCGCGAATTGACGCGATTAAAACCTACGGAGTTTCGCTTAACCATTTGG
>JBBQOA010000126.1:0-9821 GCA_038330465.1 Pyrinomonadales bacterium | reverse complement strand
TCTTAATTTCTCGTTTAATCCAGCAAATGGTGGTTTCTTTTGATTGAAATTATTTGTGCGAAATTCACTATCTGTTATTGTTTCAAACTCTTCACAAATACCTAGTTTTTCCAATGTCCATCTTGTCCAACCTTCATCCATTACAGGAATATAAGATTTATAAATTCCTGTCTTATTTCCGCCGAGCATACAATCAGAAACTACACCATTGATGCGAGAATTCTTTATCCAATTCGGTTTGAAAGGTGCTTTGATTTCTTCGGCTTTTATATTCATCAAAAGAGAGAGCGTGTGCGCCGTTACATCATAAGGCGGAATCGGATTTCCTTTGTCGTCTTTCAGATTCGGATAAACTTGATTTTCCAGAACTGCTTTGGCAAATGCGCCGTAAGGTTGCTCAAGCGGAATTATTACAGACTCGGACGGATAAGTTGTCATAGTATCAAAGTAACTTAAATCTCTGACTTTGGTTTGTTTCTCGCCTTTTGGAAATCCGTGTTGAACTCCTGCACTGTCAAGAATATTCAGTAACATTGGAAAATTATCATCAATTTTAATTCTAAATCCGTAAAGTTCTCCGTTTTTATTTCGCGGTCTGACGGCTTCTTTGCCGATGGCGTAGAATCTCGTCAGCCATTTTTCGCGGTTGTCGGCGGCGTGTTTGAGAATCGAAAACGCGGCGGTCGTCATATAGTTGGTGATGTCGCGCAGATGCCATTCGCCGCCTTTCCAGACGGGCGCAAAGTTTGGCGTTTCCTTTTTCGCGTCGTAGCCTAAACCGCCGCGCAAATCTTCAAATTTGACGGTGATCGGCGTGGCGAGTTTGCAGGACGCGGTTTCCGACAAAATTCGCACGCCGCCGTGATAGTGCGAATAGGCGCGCGCCGGTGTCCAGGCGTCGTAGGTCGAATCGGTCGTGATGCCCGCAAAACCTTTCGCGCGTAAATCTTTGGCGACGTAATTGCCGAGTTCGGTGTAGCCTTCAACTAATTCTTTCGGCACGTTCGGTTCGACGGGCTGCAGATAAGGCGGCAGAAACAGACGCGCACCAAACGCGCCTTGCTGATGAATGTCGTTGACGATTTGCGGATGCCAGACGTTATGAATTTTATCAACCGTGAGCTGCGTTTCGACTTGCGTGAACGCATACCAATCGCGGTTGTCGTCGTGTCCGACGTATTTGTGATAAAGTTCCGGCGGATCAGTGCCTTCAAACGGCGTTCCGAGCGTTTTGTCATACCAATTTTTGATGATGTCAACGCCGTCGGGATTGAGCGACGGAACAAGTAAGATAATTGTGTTATCGAGAATTTTGAGGGTTTCGGCGTCTTCGGCGCGGGCGAGTTTTTCGGCGATGAGCATTGCCGACAAATAACTGCCGACTTCGTTCGAGTGAATGCCGCAGGTAATTAAAACGATCGTTTTGCCTTGTTTGATGAGCTCGTCGGCGAGCTTTTGGTTCGATTTGATGAGGCGCGGATCGGCGAGCTTGGCGTTGATCGCTTTGTATTTTTCGAGATTTTTAAGATTCGCGGGCGCGGAGATCGTCGCGTAAACGAACGGCGCGCCGAGCGTCGTTTTGCCGATTTCTTCAAACATTACGCGGTCGCTGGCGGCGTCGAGGCGTTTGAAATAATCAATAACCTGCGCCCAGCTCGCCAATTTGCGGTCGTCGCCGGGCGTGAAACCGAGGACATCACGCGGCGCGGGAATTTTTGTTTGGGCGAAAATTGATAAAGCGAAAAGCAGAAATATCCCGCAGAGGCGCAAAGGCGCAGAGAACGACGCAAAGTAAGCGAAGGGCAATTTATTTTTCATTGTGTTGGAAACTCCGTTTGGATTTGTTGATAATTTTAGCCGATTTTTGGGATTTAACGAAATATCTTTAATCATTAGAAACTTTCCGACACATCGAAAGGCTTTTCGACCGGCAAACAAAGAAAATAGAACGCCGAATCCGCGCGGATTAAATAATAAAACTTTCGCATAAATACTTTGTAATTCAAGTTTTGTTACCTGCGGTTTTTACTTTGCGGCTTTGCGCCTTTTCGGGGATTCATTTTAGCAGTGTTAATGAGGTTAATGAAATTATTTCCCGCAAAGGCGCAAAGCCGCAAAGAATATAGATAACAAGAAATTTAGTTTACAGAGTATTAAATCTGTCAGATCCTTGAAAATACGTGTCCCATTTATCGGTTTTCAAACATTTTCCGGGCACTCATTTGCAACAATATAATTTAAAACGACTTGCTTGTTTGCCGTTTGCAATGTAAATTTGAACGCAAGTTTCAATTCAGAAAACTCTTCCTTTTGAACATATAAAAATTTGGAGGTCCTTGATTTTCCGTTATGGCTAAAAATCCATTTCTCGAAAACTTTCGTCCGTATATTCCCGACGCAGTTAAGAATATGCGTGAACTTACGCCGGTCCCGATCATTGTCGGGGCGATTTTAGGCATTGTCTTTGGCGCTTCGTCGCTTTACCTTGTGCTGAAAACCGGCTTGACCGTTTCGGCTTCAATTCCGGTCGCCGTTATTTCGATCACGCTCTTTCGTCTGCTTTCTAAAATGAGAATAACGAAAGACGCGACGATTCTCGAAAACAACATTGTGCAAACCGCCGGAAGCGCGGGCGAATCAATCGCGTTCGGGCTCGGTGTGACGATGCCCGCGATTTTAATCTTGGGCTTCGATCTGGAAATCACACGCGTGATGCTCGTCGCCGTTTTAGGCGGACTTCTCGGCATTTTGATGATGATTCCTCTGCGCCGCGCTTTGATCAAGGAACAGCACGGCATTCTGAAATACCCTGAAGGCACGGCTTGCGCCGAAGTGCTCAAAGCGGGTTCGTCCGCCGAATCACGCATTGTTGCCAACGAATACGCCGAAACGAAGGTCGCCGAACACGACGATTCGGCATTGCAGGGCGGAAAAATCATCACGATCGGTTTTATTGTCGGTTTTATTTATAAATCGGTGATGGATGTATTCAGTTTCTGGAAAGGCGAACCCGAACACGATTTGAGCGATAAAACCCTCAAAGGCGGCTCGATCGCGCTCGAAAACAATCCCGCGCTCTTAGGAGTCGGTTACATCATCGGACCGTATATTTCGTCGATCATGATGGCGGGCGGCGTTTTGTCGTATCTCGTACTGATTCCGATGATCAAGTTTTTCGGAGAAGGCGTTGCGGAACCCGTTTCGCCCGAGCTCTCGAAAACCATCTCGGAAATGAGTCCGGGACAAATTCGCGGCGCGTATATTCTCTACATCGGCGCGGGCGCGGTGGCGACCGCCGGAATTATTTCACTGTTTCGCAGTCTGCCGACGATTTGGAGCGGTTTGAAATCGGGGCTTGCCGATTTGCGCGGCGGCGGAACGGACGCCGACGGCGCGAGCTTGCCGCGCACCGATCAGGATCTTTCGATGAAATATGTCATCGTCGGGGTCATTGTTTTGATGGCGGCGATTATGCTCGCACCGCAGCTCGGCTTGAGCGTTTTCTCGAATCCGATCGTTTCATTCTTAGGCGCGTTGCTGATCATTATTTTAGGATTTTTGTTCGTCACGGTTTCGTCGCGGCTGACGGGCGAAGTCGGTTCGTCGTCAAACCCGATTTCGGGAATGACGGTCGCGACCTTGCTGATTACTTGTCTGGTCTTTTTACTTTTAGGCTGGACGGCACCGAATCCGTATTTCGTGACGGCTTTATCAATCGGCGGTATCGTCTGTATCGCCGCCTCGAACGGCGGAACGACTTCGCAGGATTTGAAAACCGGCTTTCTGGTCGGCGGAACTCCCCGAAGACAACAAGTTGCGATTCTGATCGGCGCACTTGCTTCCGCGCTTGTTCTCGGTCCGATTCTGTTGCTTTTGAACGACAATGGCACGGTTTTTGCGACTCCGACAACTTTTTCAAAGGTCGAAAAAGAGTTAAAAGTTGATGCGTCGAGCCTTGCGCCTTACACGGGCGAGGACAAACCGCCGATAGCGGGCGATTTTCGTCTTTTGGAAAACAAGGTTCCGGCGGGCGAAAAGAAACCCGAAAACAAAGACCTCGCACCCGGCAAATATCTCGTTGACGGAACGGGCAAAGTCATCTTGAAGATCGAGGAAAATTTCCCGAAAGGTGCGCGGATTCCGCCGGGAACGGAGGTCGGAGCGGCTGAAAAATTGACGGGAACACAAGCCGAAACTGATCCGAATACTTATCGCGGCTGGCACAAAACTGACAACTTGGGCGGCATTCCCGCCGGAAAATATCTGGTTGATATGTCAGGCGAAGTCAAATATCTGGTTGATCCGGGCATCAACGGCAAATTGACGGCACGTCCGGATCTGTCCGACGCGCCGAAATACGACGCGCCGAAAGCGACTTTGATGAGCTATATTATCAAAGGCATTTTGAGTCAGGAATTGCCGTGGGGATTGGTTTTAATCGGCGCGATGATCGCGATTGTTTTGGAATTGACGGGCGCGCCCGCACTTGCTTTTGCGGTCGGTCTTTATTTGCCGATTGCGACGAGCGCACCGATTTTTGTCGGCGGCGCCGTTCGCTGGGGTGTTGATCTTTATCTCAAACGCAAACTCGCCCGGGAAAATTTAACCGAAGCGGAAATTGTCGCGGAAACCGATAAATCAAACGGCGTTTTGCTCGCTTCGGGTTATATTGCGGGTGCGGCGATCGCGGGTATTCTGATCGCGATTTTCGCCGTCGTGCCATTTCTCAAGAATTTGCAGGACAGTTCCAAATCTTGGGCAGAATCCGGCAATCCGTTTTTTGCGGGCGGCAATGCCGACCTGTTAGCAATGGTTCCGTTCTTAATTTTGGCACTGGTTTTATATTTCGTCGGACGCGAAATGCTGCTCACGGGCAAGAAGAATAACGGTTAATTTGCCGAAAAAAACCTTATTCGATTGAGTTGTTTTGTGATATTATCGCAAAACAACTCAATTTTTTTTTGCAAAGGAAGTTCCCGAAATGTTCGATCAAAATTCAATTCCATTTCGCTTTTTCAACTCAATTTTAATCACGGTTTTTTGTTTTGGATTCGTCTTGGCGCAAGATAAAAAAGAAACTGATTCGAAGACGACCGTCACCGACGAACCGGTTCTGATTGCTGCTCCGCAGGTGATGATGGGCATCGGCAACGGCAACGGCAACATGCAAGAAGATGATTCGAAAGTGACCGGCGCGACGGTGCGCGGGCGGCTTATTTATGAAGACACGAGCCGTCCCGTGCGGTACGCTTTGATCACGCTGGTCCCGAATAAGGGAGACTATTCGAGATATTCTTCAAAGTTCGTCAAAACCGACGAAAACGGCGAATTCGTCATCAAAAACGTCAAAGCCGGAAGCTATCTCGCCTTTGTCAAAAGTGAAGGAATTTTGAACCAGGATTCCTATAAATTTTCGTTTCGCCAGCCGTCGGCGGACACTCAATCCGAGGCGCGGTTCGATCAGATCGAGATCGGCGGTTTGGGCGAATTTCAAATTGTCGTGACGGCGCGGCGCGGCGGCGCGATCAGCGGCAGAATTCTGTTTGCGGACGGCGAAGCGGCGGTCGGCGTCAAGGTCGAAGCCTTGCGCCGCGAAGGCGACCGTTTTTCAAATGCCTCGTCGCGTTTTAGCAACGAAGCGAGTATCGGAATCGCCGAAACGGACGATCGCGGATCTTACCGGATCGCGGGGCTGCCCGAAGGCAAATATCTCGTTCGCGTCGTCGAACCCGCTTCGCATACCGAAGCGGCGGCGCAGTATCTGTACAATGTTCGCAGCACGCAAAATTCGATTCTCAAAACCTATTATCCTGCGGGCGAAAATTCAAAAGACGCGCGGGAATTGGAAATTTTTCCCGGACAAGAACAAGTCGCGATCGATGTCACTTTGCCGGAACGCCGCCTTTTCGGCATTTCGGGCAGGATCGTGAAAAAGCAAAGCAGCGAACCTCTTGCCAATTTTACGGTTAGTTTTTTCAAAATATCCGACCGCGACGAATTGGTGTTGGACCCTTATTCGGGAAGTCCGGCAACTTCCAACAAAGCGGGCGAATGGTCGCTGAAAAGTCTGCCGGCAGGCAAATACCGCATCACGATCTCGCAGGGCTACGTTTATAATTCGGAAAAGGACGCGACTAAAAAACCGATCCAATATCCAAATATGTCGAGGGAAATAGAGATCACCGACAAAAATCTCAATGATCTCAATTTTGAAGTGCCGGTCGAATCAAGCATCAGCGGCACAATTACCGTCGAGGGCGGCAAAGATGTGCCGCCTTCGACAGGGATTTTTGCCATTGACGATGAAACCAAAGAGTCCGGCTACTCGGATGGTTTAATGTTTTTTACCGAGGAAAATCAGCAAAAATTAAAGGAAAGACCTTTTCGCATCGGCAAGTTGCCGAAAGGAAAATACAATTTGAGCTATTCCAATCAGAATTTTTATCTTAAATCGATCATGTTCGGCGGGAAGGATTTGATGAATTCGCCAATCGAGATCAAAGAAGGCGAACAAATCAAAGGTGTGCAGATCATTTTGGCGTCGGATATGGGAACGGTCAGAGGCGAAGTCGCCGGATATCGCGAAAATGAACAAGCGGCTGTGATAATGGTCAAAACCGGAATGAATTTCGAACAATCGCGATTTGGCGGCAGTTTTTTCGGACAGATCATGCCGACGGGCAAATTTGAAGTAAAAGCCGCGCCGGGCGAATATTCGATCTTTGTTTTTACCAGAAAAAACGCGCCGAAAACCGAAGCCGAAACCAAAGAATGGTTTCAAAGCCTGATCAACAACGCGCCGAAAGTTTCGGTCAAAGACGGCGAAACGACCTATATTTCGCTGAGTCTGCCGAATTAAATGACAGCAATAATAATTTGAACGAATTTTGTGAGATAATCATCAAAGAAATATTCAAATATGTTAACCAGAGAATTAGAAGAAACGTTAAGCTACGCGGTTGATGAAGCCGTCAAACATAAACACGAATATGTGACCTTAGAGCATTTGCTTTACGCTTTGCTCGAAGACAATTCGGCGCGCGATATTTTGTTTAATTGCGGCGCGACGATCGAGGATCTCGCCAAGTCGTTGGAGGAATATTTCCGCGATACTTTGGAGAAAATGCCGGCTGGCGTGCAGACGATGCCCGAATTGACGGCGACCTTTCAATCGACGATCCAATACGCGATCTTGCAGGCAGAAGGCAGCGGACAAAAAGCGGTTGACGGCGGAAATATTCTCGCCGCGCTTTTTCAAGCCGAACAATCTTACGCCGTTTATTTGCTGAAACAGCAGGGCATTACGCGGCTCGATATTATGAATTATATCGCGCACGGCATCTCGAAGATCGACACGCTCGATTTTGAGAACATCGGCGACGGGCTCGAAGATGAGGAATTCGCCGAGGAACGCGCCGCGCGTCCCGCTAAGAAAAAACCGCTCGAAGCCTTTACCGAAGAATTGGTCAAACGCGCTCTCGAGGGCGGCATCGACCCGATCATCGGACGGCAAGAGGAAATTGACCGGACAATTCAGGTTTTGTGCCGGAGAAAGAAAAATAATCCGCTCTATGTCGGCGAACCGGGAGTTGGCAAAACCGCGCTTGCGGAAGGTTTGGCGTTAAAGATCGCCGAGGGTAATGTGCCGGAAGTCTTGAAGGGCGCGAAGGTTTTCGCGCTCGATATGGGCGCGGTGCTCGCCGGCACGCGCTATCGCGGCGATTTTGAACAGCGTTTCAAGGCGATCATCACCGAACTCAAAAAACACGAAAATTCGATTCTCTTTATTGACGAAATTCACACGATCGTCGGCGCGGGCGCGGTTTCGGGCGGTTCGATGGACGCGAGCAATATCTTAAAGCCCGCGCTTGCGAACGGCGATCTGCGCTGCATCGGTTCGACGACTTACGCGGAATACAAAGCCGCTTTTGAACGCGACCGCGCTCTTGCAAGACGTTTTCAAAAGATCGAGATCTACGAGCCTTCGATCGGCGAAACCTACGAAATTCTCAAAGGTTTGAAGAAGTTTTACGAAGAACATCACGGCGTCAAATATTCGGACGAATCGCTCAAGATCGCCGCCGAACTCGCCGGAAAATATATCAACGACCGATTTTTGCCCGATAAGGCGATCGACGTGATCGACGAAGTCGGCGCGGCGACGAAACTTTTGCCCGCCGAATCGCGCCCGAAAATGATCTCCGTTCAGATGGTCGAAAATACGATCGCGCGAATGGCAAAAATTCCGCCGAAAACGGTTGTCGCCGATGAAAAAGATCGTCTGAAAACGCTCAAAGACGATATGAAAGACGTGATCTTCGGGCAGGACGACGCGATCGATCGGATCGTTGACGCGATCCAGATTTCACGCGCCGGGCTCGGACATCAGACCAAACCCGTCGGTTCGTTTCTTTTCAGCGGTCCGACCGGCGTCGGCAAAACCGAGGTTTCCAAACAGCTCGCGGAAATTCTCGGCGTCGAATTCCTCCGCTACGATATGAGCGAATACGCCGAACCGCACACGGTTTCGCGCCTCATCGGCGCACCGCCGGGCTATGTCGGCTT
The DNA here is from genome assembly GCA_038330465.1 of Pyrinomonadales bacterium. GTDB lineage: Bacteria > Acidobacteriota > Blastocatellia > Pyrinomonadales > Pyrinomonadaceae > JAFDVJ01. Next base: position 1,256 of record JBBQOA010000126.1, on the reverse strand, counting down.
TGATCAGGGCGGTTTGCTGACCGAAGCGATCATGCGTCATCCGCATTCGGTTCTCGTTCTCGACGAAATCGAAAAAGCGCATCCGAATCTTTTCAATTTATTGCTGCAAGTGATGGACAGCGCGACCTTGACCGACAACAACGGCAAAAAAGCCGATTTCCGCAACGTGATCTTGATCATGACGACCAACGCCGGCGCGCGCGAATTATCTTCGGGCGGCGTCGGTTTCCGCAATTCTTCCGATACAAAGGGCAATGCGCGCGGCGCGATCGAACGCACGTTCACGCCGGAATTTCGCAATCGTCTCGATGCCTGGGTGCCGTTCAAAGCGCTCGACATTGAGATGATCAAGCTGATCGTTGATAAATTCATCAAGGAACTCAACGGGCAGCTCGCCGAAAAACGCGTGCTCGTGAAATTAGAAGAATCGGCGCGTGAATGGCTCGCGAAAAACGGCTTCGATTCACGCTACGGCGCGCGTCCGATGGCGCGGCTGATCCACGAAAAGATCAAACAGCCGCTCGCGCAGGAAATTCTTTTCGGCAAATTAATTGACGGCGGCAGCGTCGTCGTCGAAGAAAAAGACGACGCATTGTTTTTGAATGTTGGTCGCACCGAAGTTCAAGATACTGCTGTGGAATAATTAAAACCTAAAACACGCGAAAGACGCATAAAAGATGGAAAAAAATGGTTCAGAAAACAATTTTTTAGCAAATGTTTCGATATATTTTGACCGTGCCGCCGATTTGACCGGGCATCCGCAGGATTTGCTCAAACAAATCAAAACCTGCAACAGCATGTATTATTTTCGTTTTCCGCTACGCACTTCGCGTGGTTACGAAGTGATCGAGGGTTGGCGCGCCGAACACAGTCATCATAAAATGCCGACAAAGGGCGGCATTCGTTATTCCGATGAAGCGAACGAATCGGAAGTCGCCGCGCTGGCGACGCTGATGACTTATAAATGCGCGGTCGTTGACGTGCCGTTCGGCGGCGCGAAGGGCGCGATTCGGATCAATCCGAAAAACTATACCGTCAACGAACTCGAACAGATCACGCGCCGCTATACGCACGAGCTGATCAAGAAAAATTTCATCGGTCCCGGCGTTGACGTGCCCGCGCCCGATTACGGCACCGGCGCTCGCGAAATGGCTTGGATCGCCGACACTTATGCGGCTTTTCATCCGGGCGAACTCGACGCGCCCGGCTGCGTGACGGGCAAATCCGTTTCGCAAGGCGGGATTCGCGGACGTCAT
>JBBQOA010000125.1:0-9892 GCA_038330465.1 Pyrinomonadales bacterium | reverse complement strand
TAATTGATTTTCGGCATTCAAAACCAGCGCCGCGTGCATTTTTGAAACGCTCGAATCTTCGACACTTAAATCATTTTCGGGAGACCTTCCGACACTTCGCCGTTGTTTTTCTTTGAAAGTTAGTTCGACCCTTTTCGGTTTTCCGTTGATTGTAAAATTTGCGATAAAAGTTTCGGCAGCCTTTTCAACCTTTACTTCTTGAAGTAATTCGGGCATATAATCGCCGACCTTGATCTGCGGAACGGTCACATTGATGGCGACTTCGCGTTTCTCATTATCAAATTTATCGAAACTGACCAACATTTTCACGCCTTCGGTAAAATAATCCGGCGTCACTTCAAGTTTTAAGGGCGCGTACGTGTGATAACGATTGTCGTTGATATGGTCAATCGCGGCGATCTGCAATTCATTTTCAAGTTTCTGAATTGCCGTTTCGGAATCGGTCGAAAATTTATCCCACTGCATCTTTAATTTGATATTATGCGGAACAAATTTCCCTTTCGAGCCGAGATCTTTGACTTCCATATCAAGCAGCTTTTTTAATTTTTCGATCAATTCGCTCGTCGCCAAGCTGCTCGACGGCGTCCAGCGCCGACCAGTCAAACGGTCAAAGGTATCACCGACTTTGATCAGGACACCGCGCATTAGCCAGTCAATTGAAGTTTTTTTCTTGATCGAATTATTTTCTTCGGACATTTTCGAGACAGCCGTGGGAAACAAATTGTTTTTTCTAAAACTCAGTGCCGTCATTTTAGCCGAAACCGAAACTAAAGGAAAGTGAATTTGTCAGGAATATTTTCATTTTTTAATAAAATATAAAAATATTTTTGGAAGATGTTTTACATTGTTTATCTTTTCATTAATAAGTCAGTTTGAAACCATTTAACTCACTATTCGGTCAAATTGACAGAAACATCACGGAATAATCGTAATTATTCCGAATTAACACATACAAAAGGAAGTTTTATTTAAGTTGAGGATGGAAAATTATGGCGCGTGGATTTTCAATGGTTGAACTTTTAATAGTTTTGACCGTCATCACAATTTTGACGGGAATTTCGCTCTTTTATCTATCGGGACATCAAAGATTGTTTCGTCCCGACGAAGAAGCCCTGAAAATTATCGATATTTTTCAGGAAGCCCGTCAACGTTCACTGACCCAACGTGAAACGATGCGGGTCGAGATCGATCTAAATGACAGCATGGTGCGTTTGATCGACGAAAATCTGCCGAATACGCCCGACGATGACCGCGTCATCCGCTCATCGGTGCTGCTCCCGCAGGTCGATGTCAAAATAAGTTCGCGTCCACCCGACATTTCGACCGATCCGCTCGAAATAATGCCGGTTCCGATCGCCCAGTTCAAACCGAGCATTTATCCGCCGAGCGCCTCGCATAATGTTTGTACATTCAGATTTTTGCGAAACGGGACGGTCGTCAATGAAGGAACCGATTCGATCGGATCGAACGCGGTCACGACAGGTTTGACGCTCTTTATCTGGTCGCCACGACAGAATTCGACCACCGAATCGGAAATTGCCCGCGCCATTACAGTTATCGGAGCGACCGGGTCGGTTCGATTTTGGGAGTATAACCGTAATGTGACCGACACGAACAAATGGAAAGATTCACGCCGTTCAGGAATTTACGGCGGACAATCAGGCGGTTCAAATTCAAATTCTAATTCTTAACTTCTAACAGACAGTCTTTTACTTCGGGAGAAATTCACAGATGCTTCAAAAACCAAACGAACGCGGATTTTCATATATTGACGTGATGATTGCACTCGTCATATTAATGGTCGGAATTTTAGCATCAGCGGCGGCATTGACGGCAAATCTGGTCCGTTCGTATGAAACCGAAAAACAGGTTATCGCCAAACAAATTGCGCTTTCAACCATTGAATCGATTTTTTCGGCGCGCGATATTGCCAGAACGGGCGCGATTTCCGGTTGGGATTCGATCGGCAATGTCGGCAGCAATCCTGACGCGGGCGGAACGCCGCAAGGCGTCTTTCTCAACAATTTCAATCCGATTCGTCAGGATCTCGGTTGGGACGGTGTCGCGGGAACGGTCGATGACGCGTGTCCGGCGGGAAGCGCTTGTCAGGTTGCCGGCAGACCCGATAATACGAGCCCGGTGCTCAACGGATTCGTCCGCCGCGTCGTCATCACGGATTTGCAGGATCCCGAACGACCGACACCGCCGCACGCCATTTCGCGCCGCCGAATCGATGTCACCGTCCGCTACAACATTAACCAACTCCAACGCGAACAAACTGTTTCGACCATCATAACCAATTATTCGGAGTAAAACAGATGAGAACAAATACTAAATCGTCAAATCTTGCCGAAAGCGGTTTTTCAATCGTCGAGATGATCGTCGCGATGGTTGTTTTTATGATTGTCATCGGATCGATCTACGGGCTTTTGCAAGTCGGACTGATCGATCGAAACCGCGCCAGCCGCCGCTCCGATGTCTTGAAAAATGCACGGGCGGCAATGCATCTGATCGGCAGAGACGCGCTCAACGCCGGTCTCAGTTATAACAAAAGCGGCGCCATCGTACCCGACGGATTTATTTCCGCAAGACTCGGAATTCCGACCTATGCCGACAACCAGCGCGACATTCTAACATCGATAGTCGGCGGCAACGACCTATTTTTCGACATATTAAATTCCGATACAACCGCCCGCACCGATCTTATCTCGTTTTCATATCGTGACAGCGATTTTAACGGCGGAAATGTTATTTCATTAAATAATGCCGGCGCCGCGCCCGCCGCGCCGGCGACCGTCCGGCTGCAAAGTTTGCCGAATGACGCCCGCAATGCGCGCGGATTCGACTTGTATCTCGTTGAATCCGACAGCTCGCAAGTCGCCGTCATGGCAACCGGTTTGCCTTCGACGAGCGCCATCGACATTGCGCCGGGCGATCCGCTCGGGATCAATCAACCGCTCAACGGGACCGGCACCGGCGTCAGCATTTTGCAGAAATGCACGCCGACCATCACCGAAAATTGCACGACCTACGTGGCTTCGATCAAAAGATTTTTCTGGGTCGCTTATAAAGTAAAAAGTGACGGAACGCTTGTGCGTCAGATCTTCGGAAATAATTCGGGTGCGACCGCCGCCGAGCAGATTCAGGAAATGCCCGTCGCTTACAACATCGAAGATTTTCAGGTTCGCTATGTTTTACAGGACGGCACGACAACCGATAATCCGGCAGCCGGTCTCGACGGAATTGCCGGAACTGCCGACGACCGACCTTCCGATTTTAATCTTGTCAGACAAATTACCATAACGATCAAAGTTCAGGCGACCGAAAACGATGAACAAACCGGTAAACCTGAAAGCATTACGCTGAACGGAACTTTCAGCACGAGAAATTTACAATACGACGCGGGTTAGAAGGAGAAATATGAAAAAGTTTTGGGCGAAAAAGAATGAGAACGGTTCGGCAATCGTGATTGCTTTGCTGATTTTAACATTGCTGACGGCTTTTGTGGCGCTCGCCGTCACGCGGACGACAAATGAAACGATCGCCACGTCAAACGATGCGGCGGAATCGCGGGCATTTTCGGCGGCGCAGGGCAGTCTCGAAATAATGACACGTAATTTCGATAAAATTTTTGAGGAAAAACTTTCACCCGCGCCTTCTGACCTTTCACGCGTCGAATCGCTGCTGCCGCCCGGTTTCGATACGAATTACGACTTTCAACAAACTATTACGCAAACCAAAGCGACGCAAACGGTTGTGATGAGCGGACAACTTCTGCAAGGCTTGAACGCGCTGCGCGATGAATGGCAAGTTGAAACGATCGCGACCGATAAATCGAACGGCGTGCAAGTCGGCTTGCGGCGTCAGTTTTACAATAATCGCGTCCCGATCTTTCAGTTCGGAATTTTTTATGACGACGATCTGGAGTTCCATCCGGGTCCGCGCTTCGACTTCGGCGGTCGTGTCCACTCGAACGGCAATTTGTTTTTGATGGCGAGCACCGGACTTTATTTTTCTTCGAGAGTTTCAGCGGTCGGACAAGTTCTGACCGATGTCGGACGCAATGGTCGTCCCTGGACAAATTGGAACGAAAACGTTTTTATCAAAAATGGTTCGGGAACCTACGTCCAGCTTTCGCACTCGATGGGCAGCGTCCTCAAGGCGCCGATCAACGGCGCGCCCGTTTTTGCCTCGAATCCCGATATGCCGACGGTCTTTAAAAATACATCGTGGGGTTCGAATCAAGGACTTTTTCAGGGCAATCTTTTGTCCGAACAAAAGCCGCTTAATCTGCCGCTCAAGATTGCCAGTTCGATCGCAGGCGCCCCGCTCGATTACATCGAACTTATCAAACGCGGCAAAAATGTCGGCGATCTATACAATGACGGCGTCGGCGTAACGGCTGTCACGCCCGCCGCCGCCGATACGATCATTACCAGTAAAGAGCGGTATTTCAACAAAAAAGGATTGCGCATCTCGCTTTCGGACAGCAAAGCAAAGCTTCCCGGCTGTGCCTCGGGCAGCGGAACCGGCGCTGTCACGTCGGCTTGCGGAATCAGACTCGACGGTTCGACAACGGGCGACGGCAGCGACCCAACTCTCGGACAACCGCGCGGCTACCGACCATTGCCAATGACCGACGGCTATGCGGCAACCAAGCTCAACGGCGAACGCTTTTATAATTCCGGCAGACAAGTTTGGATCAAGATCGAACTCGTCGGCATCAATTCCACCGACAATACGATCCAAACACAAGACGTGACCGCCGATATTTTGAGTTTGGGCGTCACCGAAGCGGCGCCGGTTATCACTCAAAGCGGTAGTACAAAATTCTTTATCACCGGCTACGGCAACAAAGACAGCCGTTCGGTTATCAAACTTCAGCGATTTATTATGCCGGGCGTCGCGGTCGTCGCTACCGACACCAATTATATGACTTCCTATACCTGGAACGGCACGCCTTATAATGTTGTGCTGGCGGACGAATGCACGACCATCGCCTATTCGACCTGCACCGGTGTTGACAACGGCACGACGCCGGGGTTTGGCGGCGACAACAACGGCAATAAATATCCGGCGACGGTTGACGACGTCACCAAATTCCGCCGCGTCGTTCCCTTTCCGATCGAAATGTTCGATACCCGCGAAGGTCTTTACAACGATGACATTAACTGGAGCGGAACTTACGGTAGCAACGTTCCGAAAGCAGGTGTGATGAGTTTGGTCGATATCGACGTGACAAACTTGAAAAACTTTCTCGACGGCAATTACAACACTTTGCTGCCGGTCGCCGGAACGCCTTTTGCGACCGCGAACGGACGAAATCTGCGAAGCTCCGACGTGCCGGAAGCCAACGGTTGGGTAATGTACATTTCCGACCGGCGCGGCGACAACGATTTCGACGGCGAATATGATATGGAAGACATCTACGGCAATAACGACGGAATCTTGCAAGCCGGCGAAGATGTCAACAATAACAATCGGCTCGATGTTGATTTCCTGAACGAAGCCGTTCGCTATACAGGAACAATCGGAGGTGTAACCACTTCTGATTCACCGGCGGCGGCTGCCGCGATCGACCATCCATTTTACCGGCGCGGAATTCGCCTGATCAACGGACAGCAGCTTCCGGGCAACTATGATGCGTCAGATCCGCTCAACACCAAAGGCTTTACGGTTGCTTCGGAAAACGGCGTCTATGTGAAGGGAAATTACAACGCGACGGGCATCAGTTCGGTCGGCACGCCGACGGCTTCGACCCAGTATATTCCGCAGAATACTTCGGCACACGTTCCCGCTTCGATCGTCGCCGATGCGATCGTCGTGCTTTCGAATAACTGGCAGGATTCACGAAGTTTTCGGTATCCGTTCACGCTCAGCCAGCGAGTTGCGACCGAAACGACCGTCCGATTTGCGATGCTCGCCGGCGATGCGCGAAGCAGTCTTGAAAATTCGCCGAATCAGGGCGGCGGCGATCCGCGTCTGACGGGCGGCGTTCATAATTTCAAACGCTTTTTGGAAAATTGGGGCAGTATTCGGCTCAATTACGCCGGTTCGTTGATCAATCTGTTCAATTCACACAATAACAACGGCGCGTTCAAATGCTGTACGAATGTTTACAGTCCGCCGACGCGTAACTGGGTTTTCGACACGTCATTTCTTGACCCGACGCGTCTGCCGCCCGGCACGCCGTTTTTCCAAAACATACAGTTGACGGGATTCCAAAGAGTGAATTAAACTCCGCCGGATTCTCAACAATTGTTGCCTGCCCGAAAGCCTTCGCGAAATTTGCGAAGGCTTTTTGGTGTTTCAACTTTGCTTAGAAACTTATCTTTGCCGCATAGCGGCTTGGCGGGGAATATTCTTCTTTTATTGAGAGACAACCCAAATAAAACTCTCCCGCCAAGCCGCCAAGCCGCCAAGTAAAATGCGAAACAATCATTGCTGCTGCCCCGGATATTGTTGTCAAAACCTCGGAGGCGTTTGTTTTGCTTTGACGGATGCTTCAAAGCCGACAACAAGAGTTTCGAAGCCATTTATTCTTACAGTTTTGAAAGGTTGTTTGAACGCGAAGCGCGTTCATTGACGACAAGTTCGCGGCGTTCCATCAACAGATAAGCCGGCATAAAATGCGGTTTTGAACTTTGAATGAATTCTTTCGTATCCCTTTTAGTTGGTGAAGTCCCTCGTTTTGATGTAGCATTTATTTGACCTGATGATAAAAGAACTTTCACTAATAAACAGTCGTTTAGACGGACGCTACGACATCAAAGAACTCCTCGGTCGTGGAAGTTACGCCGAAATTTATGTCGCGCAGGATAATGTCGCCGCTCCGCAATCGCCGCATAAGCTGGTTGTCGTCAAAGCTCTCAACGTCTTTATGCAAAACGATTTAGACGCGGATCTCGAACGCACGCTCGTTGAAAATTTTCAAAACGAAGCGATCGCGCTCGACCGTGTTCGCCATCCGAACATCATCAGTCGTCTCGGACACGGCACGGCGCGTGATCTGCGCGGAATGGTTTTTCATTATCTCGTTCTCGAATATCTGGCGGGCGGCGATCTTGCCCGGGCAATTCGCGAAAAATCCTTAACTTTCAAAAAATCTTTCGATTATCTCGAACAAGTTTGCGCCGGTCTCGTCCACGCGCATCAAAACGACGTCATCCATCGCGACATCAAACCGCAAAACCTGCTTTTAACGGCTGACCGCAACATCGTCAAGATCGCCGATTTCGGTGTCGCGCGTTTTTCTGCATCGGATTCGCCGATCACGCGCGTCGGCACGAACATTTACGCGCCGCCCGAACATTCTCCGATGCTTGCCGCCGACGGCAAACATTTTGAGGTTGCCGAACTGACGCCCGCCGCCGATATTTATTCGCTCGCAAAGACCGCCTACGTTTTGATGACAAGCGAATCGCCGCGTTATTTTGCCAATCAGCCGATTATGGAACTGCCCTTTGCCGATCGTCAGCAGCCGTGGGCGCCCGTTTTTTTGGAAGTGATGCAGAAGGCGACCGCCAACGATCCGAAAGTGCGCCATCAGGACGTTTACGAATTCTGGAAAGATTTTTCGCGGTTAAAAATTCACGCTCAAACAGAGGTCGGCGAGATCAAAACCGAAGTTGCCGCAAGAACCGCGACGCCGAAGGCGCACGTCGCCCGCGGCTACACGCCGCTCGCTCCGCAGCAGCCGCAATTTAATACTTCAAAGGAATTAAAGTTTAAGAACGATCAGGTTTTGAAGAATCCGGCGCTCGTCGTCAAGGTCGATAACGCCTTTAAGTTGAATCAGTTTCCCAATCAGCCGCTCAACAATATTCCGATCGCCCAGCCGCCCGTCACCAATGCGGACGCGCCGCTTTATCAAGCCGACAATTCGAGTCCGAAACGCAAAAATAGTTTTATGCGCCGGTTCGCCGTGATCCTGCTCGTGCTTTCCGTTTTCACGGGGATTCTCTACGAAACCCACAGTTATCTGCGCGGCAAAGGAATTTTGCCGGAAATAAGAAATCCATTCAGTAAACCGACCGGCGTGGCGTCGAGCGATGTTAATCTGCGGATCGCCGGTGATGCCGACAGCCAAAAAATCGGGCTCGTCCCGAAAAATTCCCGCGTCCGAATTGTAAATTCACAAGATAACTGGTATGAAATTGATATAACTGAATTCGGTCGTCCCAAAGAATCACCGACCGATGCCGAACACGGTTGGGTTAATAAGCGTTATATCGATGTTGATAATTAGTTCCAAGCTTCAAGTTGATTGATTATGAGTGTCTTAGACAAAGTTAGAAAATGGATCGACGGCGAAACTGCCGAGTTGGTTTTAGAGGAAGCCGCCCGCGACGCGCAAGTTAAACCGCGCAGTCAGGCGGAAGAATTTATCGTCAAGATCGCGCGCGAAGTCGAAGGCGTGATGCAGAACGAATTAGTTCCGCTGCCGCAAGGAACCGCGATCATTCCAACCGAATACACGATCTTCCTGAGCGAAGATGACGATAAAGAATGGCAGGGCGCGAAACGGCGCGGTCTTGAACAAGGGCTTTATCACATTCTCGCCGAACGAGCCAAAGAGATCGCCGGAAAACGAAAGCTCGAAACGCAATCCTTTGCCGTTCAGCTGCGCGTTGACGGGACGCTCGAAAAAAGCTCGATCCGCGTCCAGCACAGTTGGGAAGACACGAACGCCAACAAAACCAGTATTCTCTCACGCCCGAAACCGCCGCAGGAAGTGACGCCGAAACCGATCGTTCAAAATCAGCCGCCGCCGAATCTTGTCCCGAAACAACCCGTTGTCAATAATCAGCCGGTCAATGCCGACGTCCCGCCGCCGACGATGCTGCCCGGCAGTTTTCAGCCCGTCGCGAATTTTCAAAACGTCCCGCAGGCGACCGCTTTACCGGCGGAAGAATCGACGGGAGAATCAGCGGAAGAAATGACGCACGTTCAAAAGCGCGTGACCGAACTTTATAAACTTGAGATCTGGCGCGGCGGCGTCCGGCAGAATGTCGTGCCGGTCTATCAAAATCAGATCAGTATCGGACGCGGTTCGAAATCTAAACCCGTCGATGTTTCATTGCAGGGCGACCCCGAGATCAGCCGTCGTCATCTGACGTTTATGACCGACGGCAAAGGCAATTTTTCAATGATCAATGAAGGACGCAATCCGGCGATCATCAATAATTACGAACTTCAGATCGGTCAACAGATCGCCATCTCGCCCGGCGTCCCGATCTCTGTCTGCACCTATATGCTGCGGATCCAGCCGAAGTAGAATTTTCAAGAACAAAGAAAAAAAGGCACGCTCGGAAACATTTCCGGGCGTGCCTTTTTTTGTTGTTATTGCCGCAGCGTTATTTTATTTTCAAAGTCGGATCGCCGAGCAGAGCCCACGACAGACGCACATCGCGTCCGCCGATCAGGGTTTGTTTCGAGTCCTTGATAAAATCGCCTAATCTGACCATACTGCTGGTCGAGATCTGACTGTAGAAACGCGTCGCCATCACTTCCTGCACATCCGGCGTGGTTTTACCGGTCGATGCCCACATCGCGACCCCGCCGCCGTTCGGAGCTTTGAGACCTAATTCCGCCAATGCGTCGTTGGTATTCAGAAAATACCCGTTCAGGCAAGTCAGCAGCGTGAAAACCGAATAATTCGGCGCATTGGTCAAATTGGTTGCATCGGCGTTGCCGAAGAATGAAGTACTTGCCCAAATGCCCGTCGAACCGTGTCCCGAATAATTGATCAGATAACGTCCCATATTCATATCGGCGATCAATAGATTATGAGCATCCGGCTGGGCGCGATTGATAAAGGTTTTCGGCATCGTGGACGGAAGCTGATCGGCTAGCCGAAGACTCAAAGCTTCAAAATCATAACCGTCCGGCT
>JBBQOA010000124.1:0-9975 GCA_038330465.1 Pyrinomonadales bacterium | reverse complement strand
CGTAATTCCCTTGCGTGACTTTTATCTCGGCTACAAAAAACTCGCCAAAGCGGAAGAAGAATTCATCCGCATAATCCGCTTTCGCAAAGATTTCACGCATTTCAATTTCGAAAAGGTCTGCAAACGAACATATCTTGACATCGCTTCGGTCAACACGGCGATCAGTTTAAGAGTTTTTAACAATTTAATCGCACAGGCGCACGTCTCCATCGGCGGAGTCGCGCCCACACCGCTTTATCTGCGAAAGACTTCCGAATATTTGCGCGGCAGGGAAATCAACGCCGCAAATGTCGCGCAGGCAAACGAAATTCTCCAAACCGAGATCGCGCCGATCTCCGACGTGCGCGGTTCGGCAAAATACAAACGATTACTCGCGCAACAACTTTTCACGACGCATTTTGCGGAGTTGTTCGGTTTGGAATAATAACTATTTGTTGCTTTCGCGGCTGAGCCGCTTCGATGTGCGGAAAGGCTGTGCCTTTCCGGTCGATTATGTAAATTTAAGAGGCTGCGCCTCACTCTTTAGCGATGAGAATCTCGAAAGATGATCCTTTTTATTATCTGACTTCGGTCACAAACAAGCGTCTGCCCGTTTTCCGCACCGACAAACTCAAGGAAATTACGGCAAATGCTTTGAATGAAGCGAGAAAATCCGCCGATATTTTGATTTTTGCATATGTTATTATGCCCGATCATTATCATTTGATTACCGACGGCAGCCGCAAACCTTCGGAAGTTTTGCGATTTACGAACGGCATCACGGCGCGGCGCGTGATCGATTATTTGAAGGAAAATGAGTTTGAAAGCTCGCTCGAAAAATTAAAGCAGGAAACCAGGCGGCGCGATTATAAATACACTCTCTGGGAACATCATCCGAACGCTTTTCTGTTGACGAGCGAAGCAACTTTGATGCAGAAAATCAATTACATTCATCAAAATCCGGTTCGCGCCGGATTGATTGAAAAGGCTGAAGATTACTTGTATTCGAGCGCGCGGATTTGGCGAAAAACTTCGCTTGATAATAAGCCTTTGACGGTCGATCTTGATAAAATCGAATGGCGTGAGGCGTAGCCTCGAAAACTGGGGAAACTTGGACGGAAAGGCTGAGCCTTTCCGCACATCGAAGCGGCGAAGACGCAAAAGACATATTTAGTGGCGTTAAACGACTTTCCTGTTTTGCTTTTGTGAAAATTGTCTTATGAAAAATATAGATTCAAAATCGCACGTCCGCGGCGAATCGGTTTATCTGGACGATGTTCCTTTATTGCAAGGGACGCTCTTTGCGTGTGTTTACGATTCCGAGGTCGCGCACGGGAAATTAAAAAGCGTTGACACTTCCCTTGCCGAAGCGGCAGATGGCGTCGTCAAGGTCATTACGGCAAAAGATTTGATCGGCGAAAATCAGATCGGCGGGATTTTGCCCGATGAACCGCTGCTTGCCGACGATGAAGTGCATTTCTGCGGAATGCCGGTCGCGATCGTTTTGGCGGAAACCGAAGAAGCGGCACACGCGGCGGCAAAGCTCATCAAGGCGGAGATCGAACCGCTCGAAGTAATCACCGACGAACGCGAAGCGCAAGCAAAAGGTGAATTGATCGCGCCGCCGAAAACTTTCAAATTGGGCGACGCGGAAAAGGCATTTGCCGGGTGCGAATATGTTTTTGAAGGTCGCGCCGACGTCAACGGACAAGAACATCTCTATATCGAAACGCAGGGCGCGTATGCGGTGCCGAGCGAACACGGCGGAATGCGCATTTATTCTTCGACGCAGGGACCGACCGCTGTTCAGCGCGCCGTTTCGCGGGTGACGACGCTGCCGATGAATCTGATCGAAGTTGACGTGACGCGTCTCGGCGGCGGTTTCGGCGGCAAGGAAGATCAGGCGAACGCGTGGGCAGCCATTTGCGCGGTCGGCACGCAGCTGACGAAACGTCCGGTCAAATATGCCTTGCACCGGATGGAAGATATGCGAATGACGGGCAAACGTCATCCGTATTCGGCTGATTATAAAATTGGTTTGGACAAAGATTTGAAAATCATTGCTTATCAAGCCGTCTTTTACCAAAACGCGGGCGCGGCTTGCGATCTCTCTTTGCCGGTTTTGGAACGCACGCTTTTTCATTGCACGAATGCTTATTTTGTTCCGAATGTTTCGGCGACCGCCTTTTCGTGCAAAACGAATCTGCCGCCGAACACGGCTTTTCGCGGTTTCGGCGGACCGCAGGGAATGTTCGTCATCGAATCGGCGATCGCCCACGCAGCGGAAAAGATCGGCGTCGGCAAGGACGAAATCCAGCGCAAAAACTTGATCACGGACGGCGACGAATTCCCTTACGGGCAGATCGCCGAATCCGACGCCGCAACGTCGTGGACGCAAGCCGATGAAAAATACGATTTTGCGCGCCTTAAAGCGGACGCGGACGAATTTAACCGTGCCAATAAATTCATCAAAAAAGGCGTCGCGCTTCAGCCGGTCTGTTTCGGGATTTCATTCACGAAAACGCCGATGAATCAGGCGCGGTCCTTGGTTCACGTTTACACGGACGGAAGCGTAGCCGTTTCGACCGGCGCGGTCGAGATGGGACAAGGCGTCAACACGAAGATCGCTCAGGTTGCCGCGAAAGTTTTCTCATTGCCGATCGAACGCGTCAAAGTTCACACGACGAACACGCTGCGAATCGCCAACACTTCGCCGACCGCCGCTTCCGCCGCCGCCGATCTGAATGGCAAAGCGACGCAAATTGCTTGCGAAACGATTCGTCAAAGATTAATCGAAGTCGCCAAAGATCTATTAAAGGACGGCGCCTACAGAGTTCAAAATTCACAGCGCGAACAAACTGAAACGCGGAATCCCGGCGAAGACGAGATTTCTTTTGAAAACGGTTTTGTCGTGCGTAACGGTGAATCGACCGCTTTGGATTGGCTCGCGCTCGTCAACGAATCATATCTCAGGCGCGTCAATTTGAGCGAACATGCGCATTATGCGACCGCCGGAATCAACTTCGACTGGTCGATCGCGAAAGGGCATCCGTTTGCTTATCACGTTTACGGAACGGCTGTTGTCGGCGTGACGGTTGATTGCCGGCGCGGGATTTACGAGATCGATTACGTCAAATGCTGTCACGATTTCGGCAGTTCGATGAATACTTCGGTCGATTACGGTCAGATCGAAGGCGGCATCGTGCAGGGTTTGGGCTGGATGACGATGGAAGAAATCTTTTACGACGAATCAGGCAAACTGCGCTCGAACGCGCTTTCGACGTATAAAATTCCCGACATTTATTCGGTTCCGAAAGAGATCGCGATCCTGCCGCTCGAAACCGACAGAGAAAACCTTGCGATCTTTAATTCAAAAGCCGTCGGCGAACCGCCCTTGATGTACGGTCTCGGCGCATATTTCGCGATTCGCGAAGCCGTCAAAGCTTTTAACGCAGAACATTTTATAAAATTCGACGCGCCGTTTACGCCCGAGAAGGTTTTGATGAATTTGCATAGCGAAACGGTCAAGAAGATGAAAGCCTGAAAGGTTTTATCGACCGATGAACACGAATGAACACAGATTTGCTTTTGAATGATCGGTGGCGATTTATGTTGATCGGTCGATAATGTTTCATTACGTATGGACAAAGAACTCGAAATCTGGAAATTTGCCGCCGAACGTTTGAAGCGAAATGAATCGGTAATGCTGATGGTCGTCGCGGAAAGCGCGGGAAGCAGTCCGGGACGGCAAGGCTTCAAAATGATCGTTGCCGAAGACGAACTTTCAGGAAGCATCGGCGGCGGCGTAATGGAAGTGGCGCTTGTTGAACAAGCGCAATTACAGATTACAAATTTCAAATTACAAATCCGAAATCCGAAATCCGAAATCGTCGAGCAGGTTCATCAAAAGAATTCGCCGCAGTCGAGCGGAATGATCTGTTCGGGCAAGCAGACGGTTATTATGTTTCGTTTGAATGGCGAAGATCTGAAAACCGTCAGCGAGATCATTTGTGCGCTCGGAGAGAATTCATTTTGCCGTTTGCATATTACAAATCTCAAATTTCAAATCGTGGAAACGCCGCCTGAAGGCGGGACTCAAAACTTTGGCGAAGTTCAGGACGATGATTTCAAATTTGAAAAGCTGTCCGGAAATGAATTTTTATACGAAGAAAAACTCGGCTACAAAAACAACCTTTTCATCATCGGCGGCGGGCATTGCGCGCTCGCTTTATCAGAATTGATGACGAAAATGGATTTTCATATTTCGCTTTTCGACGACCGCGCGGATTTGAACACTTTGGCAAAAAATCGCTTTGTTCATCAAAAATCGATCATCGATTCGTATGAAAATATCAATGAATTCATCGACGGCGGAAACAATGTTTACACGGTCGTGATGACGCTCGGGTATAAGTTCGACGAAATTGTCATTCGCGCGCTGTTTGACAAAAATTTCAAGTATTTCGGCGTTCTCGGCAGCCGCGCAAAGATGAAAACGCTTTTGAAAACGCTTGAAAAAGAAGGTTTTGATAAAGAACGGCTTGCGCAAATTCACACGCCGATCGGCTTGCAGATCAACAGCCGGACGCCCGCCGAGATCGCCGTTTCGATCGCGGCGGAAATCATCGCGGTGAAGAATAGCTGAATTGAAAAAAAACGAATTAGTCGATGCCGGAGCCGAACGCAAAGTGCGCGTCCGGCAAAAAGTTCAAAGACTTATTGTAAATATTTGCGTCAATTCCGGTTCCGGCTTTGTTTTACTGCGGTCCGTCGTCGATCTGCACTCTGAGCGGCGTTTTGATCTCTTTTTTGGAAACGTTCTTAACTTCAAAAACATAATCGCCGTCGGCATTGAGCGTCGCGCTCAAAAATTCCGAGAGATCGCCGATCGTCGCTTTGCCTTTCGTCAGCAAGGTTACTTTCAATTCATCGGGCGTAGGATTGTTCGAATCGGGTTCGACGACCAGAAATTGCCCTTTTTTCGCGCCGACGATAAATTGTTTCGACGCGCCCGGCGCGAGCGTCAGATTCTCCGTTGTAAAACTTTGACCTTTGCTGAACGAAACGCGCTGCGGGTTATTATCTGCCGGTTTTGCCGTGTTTGTTTCGGCAGTTTTATTTGTGTTCGCAGGTGACGCAGTATTAGCAGGTGTCGCGGCATTGGCAGAGTTTTCTTTTGCATTGACCGCCGCGTTTGGGTTGGTTGAATTGACGACCGTCACCGCGTTTGAATTAACCGCCGTCTGATTGCCGCAAGCTGCTAAAAACAGACCGATCGAGCTAATCAATAATATTGTTTTCAAGTTGTTTCCTCGCTGATTTTGAATGAAAAAGAAAATCTTCACGGATTCGCGCCGGAAGATTTCAATAACGATAACAGTTTTTTATTTTTTGCAAAAGTATCCGCATTCAAAAGACCGGGGCTTTGCACGCACTTAATTATTTTGTCGAAAGCAGGTTTGAGATTGTGATAGAATCACGGATAACACTCAGTTTTCAGCATTTTTTGATAAAGGTAATCTTTCTATGAAATATTTACTCGCATTTTGCCTGTCTTTGCTTTTCGTTTTTAATGCGCTTGCCCAAGAGCACAGTTATTTTCAGGATTTATACGGCATCCGGCTTAAACAATTCAGCGAAGTGCCGCAAAACGAATTCGGAAAACCCGTTAAGACGGAAACGCATGACGACGGATTTAAGTATGAATTTTATCTTCTGAAACCTGACAAATCGCTTTATATGGTTTTTGGATATTCAAATCTGGATCCCGAGTTAATTTGGAGCATTCAGCTCACCGGCACCGACACGACCGCCGATTTAGGCTTTGCAGGTTTGAAATTCGGGATCGACAAATCTCAAATTGAAAAGCAGTTCGGCAATCCGACGCAAAAGGTCGAGATCGGCGAATTTGGTCAGCGATGGCAATACGACAAATCCAATTTTTCATTCGAGATCAATCCGCAAGGCAAACTTTCAAGCATCAAGATCCGTGATATTTCAGACGACACGCCCGATTTGAAAAAAATCCCGCAGTTTGCCGATGTTCTAAAAATTCTGACTTCCAAAAACAATGCCGAAATCGCCAAACTGCTCGCGCCTGATATGGAACTTTATCGCGGCGACCAAACTTTGTTCTTTGAGAAATCACTTAAGACAGAGATTTCAACCGACCATTCAAAAATATTTGCCGCCATCAAAGAGTTAGCGGAAGATTTGAAATCCGTCAACATCAAGAAAACCGGCGAATATGAAGAAAATATGCGGATGGCGCTCGGGCAAGACATCAAACACGTCATGAAATTTAAAAAAGATCGGAAGATCAAAGAAATCGTTTTTAAATATGAATGGGGACAATTTCGGATCTGGGAAATAAAATCATAACGCCAAGCCTTTGATAAAAATTTTCAGTTACTCAAAAAATCAATTAACTCTTTCAAATCCATCTCATAGATCGGCACGGGAAATTGTTTCTTTAATTCCTCAAACTGCATTCCGTCGAGCAAGATCGGTTCGTCCGATTTGATCGTGTGTTTCGGAACGATCGCGAAATCGCCTTCGATCCGGTCTTTGACGGCGAGATAATCCTGCCCCGTGAGAAGTCCGGCGACCGCGACGTCGCCGCCGAAATAAGTGTTCGGAACGGCGAGCACTTTTAGTTTTGAACCGAGCGCGACATTGATTTTTTCGATCTGTTCGGCAAGAATCGGCGCGAACATTTCGCCGGTCAAGATTGTTCCGTCAAACGAATTCAGAGTTTGGTTTTGGGCTTTTGGTTTTTGGTTTTTGGTTTTTGGTTTGATCGCTAATTCGTGCGTGCGGACGTTTGCGGCGACAAGACTTTGCGCCTTGGCGTCTTTGCGGGAAATCTTTTTCAGTAAATTCTCAAACGAATTCAAGAACGAGCGAATCATTCCGACGCCGTCTTCGATCTGCGGGTAATTGCCGTAATGACGCCGCGAAGGAATCGGCAAACCCGCTTTGATGTAGATCTCGTCGCCAAGAAAAGCGAACGTCACGCCGAATGAAGCGCGAAATTCTTTTTGCAGTTTTTCGACTTCGGTGACCGTTCGGCGGCAGAATTCGGGCGTTACTTTCGTCAAACGTTCGTCCGTATTGTAGCGCGTCAAGGCGACAGGCACGACCGCCGTCGAAACAACGCGCGGGTAATGCGCCGCCAGATCGCGCAGTGTTTTTTCAAGCTGCGCGCCGTCGTTGATGCCCGGACACAGCACGACCTGCGCGTGAATTTCGATGCCGCTCGCGAGCAAGGTTTGCAGTTTACCGAAAATATCGGCGCGTTTTTCGTCAACGCCGAGCAAGTAAGCGCGGGTTTTCAGATCGGTTGCGTGCACCGAAACATATTGCGGCGAGAGCCGTTGTTCGACGATGCGCTTCATCTCGTCGGGCGTGATCGACGAAAGCGTCGTGTAATTGCCGTAGAGAAACGAAAGCCGAATATCTTCGTCGCGGACAAAGAGCGAAGGGCGCGCATCCGCCGGATTTCCCTTGCAGAAACAAAACAGACATTCGTTGGCGCATTGGCGCGGGACGATCTGCTCGAACATCAAGCCGAAATCTTCGCCTTCGTCGCGTTCGAGTTCGACTTCCCAGGTTTCCCCGTTCGATTTTTTGACAAGAAAATCAAGTTCGGTCTCGCCCGCCGTCTGAAAGCGGAAATCGAGATAATCGCGAACGTTGCGACCATTGATCTTGACGATCCGGTCACCCGTTTCCAAACCTAATTCTTCCGCCAGAGATTCGGGCGTGATTTCCGTGATGATGACTCCGGCGCGTCTTAATTGTGTTACAGCCGGCGTAACGGCGAATTCATACATAAATTTTATGAAAGGTTTAGTTTAAAGTTATTGACAAATGGTTGGCAAGTTTTTTAATCTAAAATGTCTTCTTTAAATAGATTTCTGCCCCCAAATTATTTATTTTCTGTAATTTGAAGGAAAATTCTGCCCGATTTTATGACGGAGATCGAAAAAAAGAAAATTCTTCTCGCTGAAGACGACTCTTCAATGCGGCGTTTTATCGAAATTATCTTGCAAAAAGCGGGTTTCGAAGTACTGACGGCAGAAGATGGTCTGACGGCGATGCAAGTCGCGCTCGAAAACAAGATCGATGCCGTCGTTGCCGACGCGATCATGCCGAATATGAGCGGATTTGATCTCTGCCGGATGCTCCGCCCCGATTCCGACGAAACAAAAATTCCGTGCATAATTTTAAGCGGGCTTGCCGAAAACAATTCCGACAATGAAATCGCCGACATCTTTTTGCTTAAAGACACAAATCTCAAAGAACAGCTTTTAGCCGCATTGCAAAAACTTCTTTAGACTTTATAAATCAAGTTTCGTTATCCTCGGTTTTTACTTTGCGGGCTTTGCCCCTCGGGCGGGAAATATTTTCCCGACTGTTGAAAACACTCAAAGAAATTGTTTCCCGCCCGAATCGAGAGTTTCGACCTTGATCTGTTTGTTCTCGCCGTCGTAGGTGAATTTTCTGCTTTGAGCGTGTTGACAGCCGGATCTGAGTTTGATCTTTGACTATCTGTAAACGAACGTCAAGATGATTAAACATTACGAGCGGCGGGCGGTTAATCCGGCACTCGAAGTCGTGCAGGCTTGCGCCAAAGCGTTGGACATCTCCGCGTCCTATTTGGTCGGCGCGGACGATGACCCGCAACCGAGCAAGAAAAGAAGCGGACCCGTGACGCCGCTTGAAAGAAGATTTCAGGAAGTCAGAAAGCTGCCGAAGAAAAAGCAGGATTTCATCTTGCAGTTTTTAGATACGATTTTGGAAAATAATGGGCAAAAGGCGTGATTGCAATCACGCCTTTTTTACTCGCCATCTTAAAAAGACCGTTAATAGCGGGAACTCAAATTATTTTTGTGCATCATTTTTCAGGACACACCTGTAAATACAAGTGTTTGAACTGTGGTCAAAAAAGCTATAGTTTGCAAAACAAATCAAATCATCTTTTTCCATTACAGTAGTGCAGGGTTTGAATGGAAGAATATTTCCATTTTCAACTTTTATTGACTCTGAATTGCTTATCTGTTTCAGTTTTACCTTGTATTTTTTAGCCCATTTTTCAAAGTTTTTGATTAATTTTAGCCGATCATTTAGAGCTTCTTCCCTTTGTTCAGCAATAGGAGATTCTATTAAATTTGCGATTACACTTGCTTGCTCTTTTAACTTATTTAATTCACAAAGCTTCTTGCAATTTTTTTCTTGATCTTTCTGATTTGCAGAATTTTGCCCAAAAGCGTTAAAGCATCCGACTAAAATTGAAATGCAGAAAAATAAAATTATCCTTGCCCATTTTCTTTTCATAAATTCCTCCTTGTTAGTTACCAGGGGGCCATTGTGGCGCTCTGGTTGGAGTAGTTTTAGTAACCTTATCAACAATAACTGAATTGGGATTGGTTGCACTTCCCTTAACACTAACGTCATATTGAACAGACGTAAATATGACATTCCAGACACCTTTAGACCAGTCTTTGTCTCGATGTTCCGCAATTTTGCCTTCATTTTTATTTGTCGAATTGGACATTACTCTTGCTTCAACTGCTAAACCGTTTAAGTGTGCCCCAGAATTAATATCGTCAAATCCGAGTTTGGGCCATTCCCCAACATCGCTAGGGCTTCCTTGACTGTACCGCAAACCTTCAATAAGGACATGTGCGGTAAGAGCTTCTGCTAATTCAGGGGCATCTTTATTAATTGCATCAATATCATCCATATCAATATTTGCGGTTGTTTTATTAGCTTTTGCGGTAACAGTATCATCAACAAGACAATTTGCGATATCTCGTCCAACGTTCCATTTCGCTGTTTCACTTGCTCCAGCAGCTTCCTTAACAACTTTGGCAAATTCTTTATTTGCCGTGCCAGTAAAATTCTTATCCTTCTTTGACCCTGTAATAGTTATTACACCATTTTTAACTTTATATTTAAGTTTAAGACCCGATCTTTTCTCCAAGTAATCAA
>JBBQOA010000123.1:0-10054 GCA_038330465.1 Pyrinomonadales bacterium | reverse complement strand
TCGGCGATAAATTGCCGCCGACGCTCGCCCGCCTCGGCGATCTCGTGAAATTCGTTGACACGTCGAAATACAAACCCGAAGATTTTCTGATTCCGCGTGTCACCTGGACGCCCGATTCGCGCGCCGTTATGTATCAGGCGCAAAACCGCGAGCAAAACTATCTCGATGTCAACGTCGCGCTCGCTTCGGACGCCAAAACGACGACCGTGATGACCGAAAAATCCGGGACTTGGGTTGAAGCGATCGATAATCCCGTCTTTTTAAAAGACGGAAGCGGAATCTGGCAGTCCGAACAAAACGGTTTTCGTCATCTTTACCGCTACGACAACAACGGCAGACTCATTAAACAGATCACCGACGGACGCTGGGAAGTCAGCGAATTTTACGGCGTTGACGAGGCGCGCGGTTTTGTTTATTTTTCGGCGATCGGCGAAAATAACGATTGGATCAACACGCAGATCTACCGCATTCGGCTCGACGGCACCGAATTAAAACGTCTGACCGAGGCAAGCGGCACGCACAGCGCTCTTTTTAATCCGACCTTTACGCATTTCATCGATTATTGGAGCGACGCGACGACGCCGACGCAAATCCGTCTTTACGCGGCGGACGGCAATCCCGAAAAAACGCTCGACGACAACAAAGTTCCGGTTCTCGGCGCTTACAAGCTCGGCAAAACCGAATTTTTGAAGGTCAAAGCGCGCGACGGTTTCGAGATGGAAGCGATGCGCATTTTGCCGCCCGATTTCGATCCGGCGAAAAAATATCCGGTTTTCGCCTTTACATATTCGGGTCCGCACGCGCCTTCGGTCAGAAACCGCTGGGGCGGCACGCAGTTTATGTGGCATCAGATGCTCGCGCAGAAAGGCTATATCATCTGGATCTGCGACAATCGGACGGCGAGCGGCAAGGGCGCCGAAAGCGCGTGGAAAGCCTATCAAAAATTCGGTCAAACGGAAGTGCCCGACCTCGAAGACGGCTTTAATTATCTGAAATCGCTGCCGTATGTTGACGGCGCGCGGATCGGAATGTGGGGCTGGAGCTACGGCGGATTTATGACGAGCTATTTTATGACGCATTCGAACACGCTCAAAATGGGCATCGCGGGCGGACTCGTCGGCGATTGGGCGCTCTATGATTCGATCTACACAGAGCGTTATATGCGAACGCCGCAAAACAATCCGGAAGGCTACAAAAAAGGTTCGGTTATTGCCAACGCCGCGAATTTAAACGGCAAACTGCTGATTATTCACGGCGCGATCGACAATAACGTCCATCAGCAAAACGCGATCAAATTTATCTACGAACTCCAAAAAGCCGGGAAACAGTTCGAGTTTATGACTTACCCGACGCAGCGTCACGGCGTTCAGCGCGGCACGCCGCAGGAAAAACATCTCTATACGATGATGACCGATTTTATCGAGCGAAACCTCTAAAAATTACGAAAGACGAATTACGAATTACGAATTACGAAAGATCGAGCGGACAAAACTCGATCTCGTAATTCGTAATTTGAAATTCGTCATCTCCGCAAAAGCAACCATTTCAAAATCTCACGGCATCACACCGCTTGAGTTACAGCAAGCTTCATAAAACCTAAATAATATCGGTGAAAAATGATAAAAGAAAAACTTTTCTCGGTGGTTGTCGTGTGTCTTTTCTTGATCGTTTCGGCAGCGGCGCAAAATTCTCTGAAAGTGGTCGAAGCGGAAACCCGCGCATCTTCGAGCGCCAATCAAATTCAAATAGAACTTGTCGTTGACAGCGATCTTCGGCAAAATTCGGCGGCACAGGTTCGGCTCGAAATTCTCGATACGAATGACAAAATGATGGCTTTCGGCGAGAAGTACGAAAAGCTTGCGCGCGGCAAAAACACATTGGCGCTGACGCTCGCGCTGACCGAAAAAAACGAGGTCGAAGATCTGCTTTGGAAGCGGCTTCGCTATTCGGTCAAGGCAAACGGAAGTTCGACGGAAGGCATCGTTTCGCTTTCGGAAATTATGCCCGAACTTTTTGAATTGCGTGTTTCGGCGTCCGAAGAAATTTACCCCGGAATGCTTTATCTGGCACGTGTCCGGGCGTTTCATCCGACCAAACGAACACCCGTGGCAGATGTTGAAATCAGTGCCGAACTCAAGATCGATCTCGAAACTGACGACGACGATGATGAATTAAAAATAAAAGCCGTCGGCAAAACCGACCGCGAAGGTTTTGCGACACTTGAATTTCAGATTCCGACGGACGTGAAATTTTCCGACAGTTGGAGCGGCGATGTCGAAATCATCGGGAAGAAAAACGGTCTGACGGGCAAAGCCGATGATGAATTGCGAACGCCGACAAATCAAATTTCCGTCTTTTTTACGACCGACAAGCCGCTTTATCAGCCGGATCAAAAAATTTATGTGCGCGGACTCGCGATGCGCAACGACAAATATGGCGCGGGACAGACCGTCGCCGCCGATACCGAATTTGAATTTTCGATCATGGACGAAGACGACACCGTTCTCTACCGGCAAAAGCTGAAAACTTCACGGTTCGGCATCGCCGCGCTCGAATGGCAAATTCCCGCCAACGCCAAGCTCGGAAAATATCGCGTGATAGCCAAATCTGACGGTGAAGATTTGGAAGCAGACCAAATCTATTTCAAGGTTTCGCGCTACGATCTGCCGAACTTTGTCGTTCAGACCAAATCGGACAAAGATTTTTATTTGCCCGCGCAAACTTTCGCTGAAGTGACGGTTGACGCGCTTTATCTTTTTGGTAAACCGGTCGCGAGCGGCAAGGTCAAAGTCGTCGAAGAAAGCAAACGGAGCTGGAATTATAAAGAGCAAAAATGGGACATTCAGGAAGAATCCGTCTATGAAGGCGAAGCGGACGCGGAAGGAAAATATCTCGCCAAGATCGATCTCAGCAAAGCGCACGCGGAATTAAAGGAAAGTGAATACAAAGACTTTCAGGATTTGAATTTCACGGCGTATTTTACCGATTTTTCGACGAACAAGACCGAACAAAAACGCTTTGACCTGCGCGTCACGAAAGAGCCGATCCAGATCTATATTGTCAAAGGAAAAAGCGGCGATAATAATCCGAAGCTTCCGCTCAAGGTTTATGTCTCAACCTTTTCGGCGGACGGCAAACCGCTCGCCTGTGACGTCGAGATCAAAGGAAAATATGAAGACGAAGCGGACGGGCAAATAAAAACTCTCGCGACCATTAAAACCAATTCGTTCGGTGCCGGAAAAGCCGAATTTAACGCGCCGAAACGCGAAGACGACGATTATACGGAAGACCTTGAAATAAAAATTCTTGCCCGCGACGCAGAAAATCGGATTGGCACGAAAAAGGACGGATTTGCAATCGACGAAGACGAAAAACAAATTCTCGTCCGCACGGACAAAGCGATCTACCGCAAAGGCGAACCGCTCAAGCTCGAAATTCTTTCGTCGGAAGAATCAGAGACGGTTTTTGTTGATATTTCAAAAAATTCGTCAAACATTGAATCGCGCCGGATCAAACTCAAAAACGGACGCGCCGAATTGAAAATTCCGTATGATCCGGCGTTCAAAAGTCAACTAACCGTTTCCGCGTATTTCGACGACAACGGCGAGGCGGTCGAAGATTCGCGCCGCGTTGTTTATCCGGCGCCGCAAAATTTGCGCGTCGATGTCGAAACGAACAAAGACGTTTTTCGCCCGGCGGAAGAAGCCGCGCTGAGCTTTAATGTCGTAACGCCCGATAAAAAACCGTCAGAAGCCGCGCTTGGCGTCGTAATTTTGGATCGTGCTGTCGAAGAACGCGCCAAAACCGACGCCAATTTCGGCGGCAATACAGATATTTTTCAAGGTCTCGACGGTTTGGGCTTAAACGGTTGGGACGAGCTCGATCTGAAAAAGCCGATTTCGCCCGAAATGCAGCTTTTTGCCGAGATGCGGTTTTCCTACTCGACTTTTTCCACTAATTTCTTCGACGGCGATTATTCAAAAAGTCTGCAATACGTTTTTGCCGAAAAGCTCAAAACCCAATTCGATCCGCTGCAAACGGCGTTGGACAAACAATATAAAGATAATTTTGAACACGCCGTCGATGACGTTTCGCTGCGGAAGATCCTCGGCGGCAGCGGGATTGATTTTGACGCTTTGCGCGATCCGTGGGGCGATGCGTATCAGGCAAAATTTTCGATCGAAAGACAAAATGATGTGATTGAAATTAATTCGGCGGGCGCGAATAAAACGTTCGGCGATAAAGACGATTTTACGGCTTTGCAGTTGAAATTCAATTATTTCACGCCGACCGGCTTGAAAATCAATAAAGCCATCAGCGATTATGTCGGGAAAACAGGCAAATTTGTTCGCGATATGGAAACCTTGCGCGCGGTTTTAGCGGAAAAAGATATTGATCTCGACGAATTGAAAGACCGTTGGGGCGAAGCCTATCGCGTCGAATTCGGCATTTCGGGCAGAAATTATACGACCGTTTTGCGGAGCAGCGGGACGGACAAAAAATTTACCGACGATTATTACGACGATTTTGTGATCTGGACAAATCAAAACGATTATTTCGCCGAAATTGACGGCAAGATCGATGCAATTTTGAGTAAATTTATCAGTGAAAAGAAGACCTTTCCGCGCAACGAAGCCGAATTCAAACAAGTTTTGCGCGACGGCGGAATTGATTTCGACGCGCTGCGCGACGGCTGGGATCGTCCGTTTTATCTGCAATACGAAACAAAAGCGCAATTTGCCGACAAGATCGTCATCGAAAACACTGCAAAACAAGGCGAACAATCAAAAGAAACGATCAGCATTACGCCCGTCACGCAGCAGCTCGGCGTTTTTGATATTCGCAGTCTCGGCGAAAACGGCGTCAAAAATGAACTTTATAATGACGATATTTATGTCAGCACTTTCGCCGGAATCATTTCCGAACAGACGAAAGACGACGCCAAACCGAAAGTGGTCGTTCCGAAAGCCGCTTTTGCCAATGGTAAAAGCGCGATTTACGGCGTCGTCCAAGATGCCAATAAAGCGGTTGTTCCGAACGCCAGTGTCACAATCACGAACAGCGAAACTCTCGCCGCCGTTGAAACGAAAACAAACGCCGACGGACTTTTTCTGCAAACCAATCTGCCCGCCGGAAAATATTCGGTGAAGGTCATCGCAAACGGTTTTAAGACTTCCGTCGTCAACGAGATCAAACTCGAAGCCGAAAAAATTATTGAAATACATCTGACGCTCGAAGTCGGCACGGTTAACGAAACGGTTACTGTTGTCAGTGCTTCATCCGCCCAAGTTGACTTATCCGACTCAAAACTTACGACGAATATTACATCGCAAGTTATTGGTTCGCTTCCGAAAGGCACGACATTCAGCAGTCTTTTAAAAACTGCGCCGAATGTCCGCGCCGAACCGCTTTCCGCCGGATTTCAAATTGACGGTGCATCGGGTGCGGAGAATGTTTTTGTCGTTGACGGGCAGCGCAGCAGAAACGGAAAAATTAGCGTCGTGACAAAATCAGGCAGTTCTGACGCCAATCCGGCGACTTCCACCGCAACTTCGACGCCGCGTCTGCGTGAATATTTTCCCGAAACTCTGCTTTGGATTCCCGAACTCGTGACCGGCAAAGACGGCAAAATTTCGATAAAATTCCGCCTTGCCGACAATATCACGACCTGGAAGATCTACGCGATCGCCTCCGATACGCAGGGCAAGATCGGCATTGCGCAAAAAGAGGTCAAAGCATTTCAGCCGTTTTTTGTCGATCTCGATCCGCCGCGTATTTTGACGGAAGGCGACGAAATTTATCTGCCGACACAGGTTAGAAATTATACGGAAATAAAACAAAAAGTTAATGTCGAAATGGCGCCGGGCGATTGGTTCAGTTTCCTGAGCGCAGGAACGCAGCAAATAGAAGTTCAGCCGAACGCGGCGGGTAATGCGATCTTCGGTTTCAAGGCGATTGCGGCGATCGAAGGCGGCAAACAGCGCGTGACGGCGATTACGGCGACCGATTCGGACGCGGTTGAAAAGCCGGTCACGGTGCGCCCGAACGGGCAGGAGATCGTCCGCACGGAATCGAAACTTTTCCAAAAGAGCGGGACTTTCGAGATAAATTTTCCCGCCAACGCATTGCCGAAAACGCCGAAAGCCGAGCTGAAAATCTACCCGAATCTGATGGCGCACGTCACCGAATCGGTCGAAGGCTTGCTCGAAAGACCTTACGGCTGCGGCGAACAGACCGTTTCTTCGACTTACCCGAATCTGATGATTCTCAAATTCAAGTCAGAACCGACGGCGGTCGCGGATGGGTTGAAGTCCGCAAAATCGGCACTTGAACAAAAGGCGCAAAAATATCTGCAAAAAGGTTACGAACGGCTGCTCGGTTATCAGATGACGGACGGCGGATTTTCGTATTGGGGCGGCAAGGATTCGTCGGATCTCGCGCTGACGGCTTACGCTTTGCGGTTTCTGACGGACGCGCAGGGCTTTATCGAAGTCGATCCGAAAGTCGTCGAAAACGCGCGGGAATTTCTTGTCAAACAACAGCGTGCCGACGGCAGTTTTACAAAAAAATATTCGTGGGAAACCGCCGAAGACACGCGCCGCACCAAGCTTTTGACGAGTTATGTCGCGCGGACGCTCGCAATGATAAAGGCGCAGGGCGGAAATTCGGCAATCCCGGAAAATCTCGAAGCGGTTTTGCAAAAATCTCTCGCTTATCTGAAAACGCGCAACGCCGAAATTGACGAACCTTACGCGCTCGCGCTTTTCGGGCTCGCCGCGTTCGACGCCGGAAATGTCGAAACAGCCCGCGAAACAGCGCAAAGACTCGAAAAAATGGCTTTGTCGGAAGGCGATAAAGTTTATTGGAATTTGGAAACCAACACGCCGTTCTACGGTTGGGGAACTGCCGGACGAATCGAAACGACCGCGCTTGTTTTGCAATTGCTCGTCAAATTAAACAACGAACAACGAACAACGAACAACGAACTAATCAGCAAAGCGACAATGTTTTTGCTCAAAAACAAAGACCGCTACGGCGTTTGGCATTCGACGCAGACGACCATTAATGTGCTCGACGCTTTTCTCGCTTCGCTGACGGCGGGCAAGGATCAAACGATCGCGGTTTCGATGAACGGCGAAAAATTAAAGGATTTTGCCATTTCAGCAGAGCAGATCGAACCCGTTGTTTTGGATCTGACCGGTAAATTATTATCCGCAAATCATTTGGAAGTAACAAGTTCGGATAATTCGGCGGTCATCTCGCAGCTCGTCGAAACGCATTACATCGATTGGAAAGATGCCGAAATTTCCAATCGCAACGTCAATGATTCGCGCGCCGTCCGGCTCGATTACAAATGCGACAAGCTGGCGGCGAAAATTATGGAAACAATCAATTGTTCGGTCGCCGCCGAGCGCGTCGGGTTCAAAGGCTACGGAATGCTGCTCGCGGAAATCGGAATTCCGCCGGGCGCGGACGTTTCGCGCGAAAGTTTGGAAAAAGCGCTTGCCGCCGATTGGAGCCTCAGCCGCTACGATGTTTTGCCCGACCGGATCGTCGTTTATCTGTGGTCGAAAGCGGGCGGCTCGAAATTCAATTTCTCGTTCAAACTGCGCTACGCCGTCAACGCCCAAACGCCGGCTTCCATTCTCTACGATTACTACAACGAAGAAGCCAAAGCGACGGTCGCGCCTTTGAAATTTGAGATGAAGAAATAAATTCAAAGTTCCAAGTCAAGAAAACAAATTTAACTTGGAACTTGGAACGCTTATTCACTTTTTTGATTATCGTCAACCGTCACTTCGGGAAATTCCGCCGTGAATTTTTCACGCGTGTTTGAATCGATCGCGGCGCGTAGCGGGCGGGCGCCGACATTGGCTTTGAACTTGCCGTTGTCGTCGTAAAGCCGGCGATACTGCGCCGAGTTGCGGATAATTCCCTGGACGTAGCCTTTGGTTTCCTTGAACGGGATCGCTTCGACAAATTCGTCTATTTCGGGCGGCAAACTAGCCCTCCATTGCGGCACGCGTCCCGGACCGGCATTGTAAGCGACGGCAACGTATTCGACGCGCCCGAATTTATCAAATTGATCACGGATATATGCCGTTCCGAGTTCGATGTTGGCGGCGGGCTGAAAAAGCGTTTCGGCGGAAATCGAAGTAACCGAGGAATTATATTTTCTGGCAACCGCACGCGCCGTCGGAATGAGCAGCTGCATCAAACCGTAGGCGTTCGCGCCCGATTTCGCACGCGGGTCGAAGATCGTTTCCTGACGAATAAATCCGGCGACCTGAAACGGGTCAAGCTGGCGCTGCGAAGCCCAATATTTGATGTCGCTCCAATTCGTTAAAGGATAAAAAATGTCCCATTCTTCGCGTCCCATTTCTTCGGGAAACATCTGCGCGTAATCGGGATAGCTTTTCGCGAGCGACAGCAGAGCATTGACCTGATCGCCTTTCAGACGGTAATGTTTGGCGAGCGCGAGATTGATTTTTGGGCTGTTTCCGGCAGTTTTCTGCGCTTCTTTGAGTTCGTCGATCGCCCAATCAAAAAGCCCGACGATACTCAGATCTTCCGATTTGTCGGCGCGTTCCAATTCCTTTTGACCGGAAGTTTCCGCCGCCACCGTGACGACCTTTAAATTCGCGACGGCTTTCGGCACGAGCGAACCGGCGGGGAAATTCGACGTGTTTTGGCATTTTCCCTGACCGCGCAAGCTCGTCAGTTTTTGCAGCGCGAGATAGCCGTACCAATTCGCGCCGTACCGGTAAACGCTCGCGTCGTAAAGCGCGCACGCTTCCGGCATTTTCCCGGCGAGTTCCGAATCACGCGCCGCCCAATAACCGGCTTTTCCGCGATTGGTCGAATCCTGGTCAACGTAACGCGCCAGATGTTCGAGCAGCATTTGCGACGAGGTTTGATAATTTTTATTGTTGTGCTGCATCCAGGCGAGTTCGAACTGGGCTTTGGCGACATCGATCGAATTTGGAAAAGCGGAAACCGCCGTTTGCAGAAAATAGTTTTCGTCCGTACTGTTTTTCGCGTCACGCGCCGCCATTCCGGCGTCGATCCACGCTTTCGGGGTTAATTTTCCGGTGGGAAA
Source organism: Pyrinomonadales bacterium (assembly GCA_038330465.1). Taxonomy (GTDB): domain Bacteria; phylum Acidobacteriota; class Blastocatellia; order Pyrinomonadales; family Pyrinomonadaceae; genus JAFDVJ01. The sequence goes on along the minus strand of JBBQOA010000123.1, from coordinate 954 downwards.
TTTCTCGCGCATTTCTTCGGCGATCGTTCGCGCATTTGCCCAAATTTTGTTTTTTGCAAAACCCAAGACGAGATTATAATAGGCTTCTTGTTTTCCCGGAGTAGAGATCGGCAGCGCATTGAACGCATTTTGGGCTTCCGACATATTTTTCAGATTGGCAAAGGTTATCAATCTTTTCAATTGAATTTCCGGCGTCACCGCGCCCGGAAAACTCGAAATCAAAGTGTTGTAAGCGAGGCTCGCGTCCGCAAAATTTTTCGCGGCGTAGAGTTTATCGGCGCGTGCCGTGATTTCGTCGGCGGTTTGCGGTGTCAAAGGCTGGCTCAAAAAATTCAGTTTCGTTTCGGCTTCTTTGGCTTCATTCGTTCCCGCGCCGAAGAAATAAACTTTGCGGTAGAATTTTATCGCGTTCATTTGATCGCCGCTCGTTTCATAAGATTTTGCCGTCATCAAAAGCGCGTCGGCTTGATTTTTATCGTTCAAATCTTTAAGAAAATTCGGGATCTGCGCGGCTTGTCCTGATTGCATCGCCGAATTTGCCCAGAGCAATTTTGCTTCGCGCGTGCGGAGCGAGGTCGGAAAATCCCGCACAAGCTCGGCAAAAACAGTCATCGCCTCGGCATTTTTTCCGGCAGATTGCAGGGCGCGTCCGCGCAGCCAGAGCGCGTAATCGGCGAGCTTGGTTTTTTCGCGAAAAACGTTTGTGTTGAGAATCTGCGCGGCGCCTTCGAAATCGGAGTTTTCAAAACGGATCCGCGCCCGCAACAGTTTGGCGAGCGCGCCGGATTTGGTTTTGGCAAAACGATTTTCGATTTCCGCGACGACACTTTCGGGCGGAAGTTTTCCGTCTTTCGTTAGTTCGCGGAGCGTTTTCAAAGCGTCGTCGTCCGACATCGGCGTCACCAAAGCCGAGCAGCTCGTCGTTAGCGGAACGGTTAAAAGCGCGAAAGAAAG